>JAYTXS010000503.1:0-4631 GCA_043742845.1 Gammaproteobacteria bacterium | reverse complement strand
CGAAGTCGACCCCATCGCGACTGAAACGGCCCACGGCCTCGCCACTTTGCGTAGGAAATAACCGCGGCACCGGCAAGCCCGGATCCTGCTCCGCCATATGATCAAGCACGGCTACCAGACAGTCGTTGCTGTCGGCATCGGTTGCAACGTCCTGAATCTTAAGAACGAATTCTCCGGCGCCGCCCAGCGGTGTGCCGCTCGAGCCCTCTGCGGTGCGCAGGCGGAAATTGGAATCCCGTTCCCCGGGTAGTGAGCTGGCCGAAACAGCCAGCCCATAGTGCTCACGCGCGATGCGCTCGGCTTCGGCGACGCCAAATGACTGCGGTGAGGTCCGCAGGGCGAGCAAGCTAATTACGCGCTACAGCTGCTTGAGGACGAAATCGGCGGCGGAAACCTTGAATTCGCCTGGCCCTTCGATATTGACGTGCGTCGCGACCCCATTCTTGACGATCAGGGCAAATCGCTGCCCGCGGGTCCCCATGCCGTATTTCGACGCGTCCATCTCCAACCCCAAGGCCTTGGCGTAAGCACCGTTGCCGTCTGCCAACATCAGGATCTTCTCTCCAACGCCGCCGCTCTTGCCCCAGGCGTTCATGACGAACACATCGTTGACTGCAGTGCACGCGAGGGTATCAACGCCCTTGGCCTTGAATTGAGAAGCAAGTTCAACAAACCCAGGTAAGTGCTTGGCATCACAGGTAGGTGTGAACGCACCGGGAACCGAAAATAGCACCACGGTCTTGCCGGAGAACAGCTCCTCCGTGGTGATCTTCTGCGGACCATCTCCGCTCATGCGGGTAAATGAACCCTCGGGCATCTTGTCGCCGACTTTGATGATCATTGTCATTCTCCTGCGATCCGATTACCGACTGAGGGTGTCAGCGTACAGTTCCCACAGCTTCAGCACACGCGCGCTGATATTGGGGACCGTCTTCAGGCCTACAAAAGCCTTTTTGGCTTCCACGGTGTTCTTGAGCGCGACCTGCGAGCGGCCGAGATACACATAAGCCTCGTCCTGATGCTTGATCTGACCCTTGCCGATGGCGCGGGTGATGGCAGTTACGGCGCCTTGATAGTCGCCCGTGCCGTAATACACTTCGCCCAACTTGACGTCGAGTTCTCCGGCCGGATTCTTGGTGGCTTCGGCATCCAACGCCGCCAGGCCCTTCTTGTCAGCCTCGGCACGGGTCTTGAACGAGTTCAGCAAGCGATTGGTGCGTTCCTTCTGTGCATCGGAAATGAGGCCTGAGCTCATGGCCTTCTCGAGCACGGTCTGCGCCTCTGCGGGCAGTGCCGCATCGCCCAGCAGCTGCGACATTTCGATGTAATCGCCGCCCACCGTCATCGCATTGGTGTCATACATGACCCGGTACAGCATTAACGTGTTGTGATCGTCGCGCTCATCTTGGCGTTCGATACGCAACAACGTGTTCCAGTACGTGGCCTTGTTGTTGAGGCGAATCAGTTCATTCAACACCGGAATCATGGCCTGGTTGTCGCTCGCATCCGAGGCGCACTGCAGCTTGAACAGGAACAGATTTTCCTTGGGTGCCTCGCCGGCCTTGCGGCTGGCGGCCACCGCCTTATCCACCCAAGCGCCGGAGTTCTTGCAATCCTTCAGCTGAAAGTAGCTCTGCGCAATGATGGCGAAGTCATTGGGAGTCGCGCTGCCCGCCTCCGACATTTCCTTGCCGTAATCGATGGTCTTTTGGAACTGACTGGTGCTGGCGGCAATACCGAACAGCGTGCGGGTATATTGGCCCTTCTCTTCGGCGGTCGCGGCCCCGGTGGCCAGAGCCTTCTCCAATTCGCCCTGAGCAGCTTTCATGTTGCCCAGCTTGATATTGGCAAAGCCCTTGAAGTAGTGGATCGTCTTCAAGTCGAAGGGCGTCAGTCCGGACTTGGTTTCCGCCGCTTCCAGATTCTTCAATGCCTCAGCCCACTGGCTGGCCTGCAGCGCTTTCTGTGCTGCCGTCATTTCCTTGGCAATGACCCGACTAATTTGCTGGCCCTTTTCCTTATCGGCCGAGAATGCCGTTTGCGGGCTGAACCCGAGGCAACCGAGCGCCAGTGCCAAGCTTAAGCTCGCCGAGGCGATCCGGAACTTCGCCTGCCGGCGACCAACATCATGTATCGAATGAGTCATTACCAAACCTCGCTACGTACAAGCCTTGAACATCTCGCCTTTGGTCAAACAAACGGCGCGACAGCCCCAGCGGGGAATGACGCGCCGTAATGCCACCTAGAGGCTACCTGGTCAGAAATAATCGTTGTTGACGAATCCTATCTTCTTCAATCCGCGATGCTGTAAATCCGCCAAGGTCTGCGCCACGATTTCGTACTTGGCAAACTTGTCCACGGAGATATGCACTTCCGGCTGCGGTGACTTTCCCGCCTCCTGGCTGATATAGCCCTGCAATGTCGCGCGATCCACCGGCGACTTGTTCCACAGCAACGTACCGTCGAAATCGATGGTCAAATCGATGACTTCGGGAGGAGGAGGCGGCACGAAATTCGGCGGCGGCGGCAACGGGTTATCGATCTTCACCGCATGCGTCATGCTGGGAATCGTGATAATGAAAATAATCAACAGCACCAACATCACGTCGATCAGCGGCGTCATGTTGATATCGGAGTACGACTGGCCCTCGCCCCCTCCGCCTACGTTCATGGCCATGCGTGTTCTCCTTAAGTTCCGGGACCGAAGTGATCCGGGGTGGTAATGAATGCCACCTTACGAATCCCGATCTGCTGGGTTACTACGAGGACTTGACCCACGAACTGATAGCGAACGTTGGCATCGCCGCGAATGTGAACCTCCGGCTGGGGTTCCTCTCGTACGATGCCGCGCAGCTGCGATTTCAGCTCATCCTGACCCGACAATTTCTTGGTGTTCCAATAGATGTCGCCCTGCTTGTCGATCGCGATCGTGATGTTTTCCGGCTTAGTCTGCGTCGGCAGATTGGTCGCCTTCGGCAGATCCAACTGTACCTGCTGAATGATGACCCGGATCGTTATGATGAATATGATGAGGAGCACCAACATCACGTCCACGAGGGGCGTGACATTGATGTCCGACATCGCTTCGGCTTCTTCACCACCGAAATTGATCGCCATGGACTATGAACTCCTAGCGGACGGCCGCGGGGGCCGGCTTGGCAATTCCTGGCGACGGCTTGGTCTCCATGCCCAATCCCATCTTGGCGCCCGCAATCAGGTAGGCATGCAGCTCATGCGTGAAATGGCTGACCATTTCTTGTACACCTTTATTGCGGCGCAACAGGATGTTGTAGCCCAACACGGCGGGCACTGCGACGGCCAGACCGATGGCGGTCATGATCAACGCTTCACCGACGGGACCCGCCACCTTGTCGATGGATGCCTGACCGGCCACGCCGATGGCGATGAGCGCGTGGTAAATACCGATGACCGTTCCCAGCAGACCGACGAACGGCGCCGTTGCACCGACGGATGCCAGTACCGGCAAGCCTGATTGCATACGGCTGACCACCGTATCGGCGGTACGCTGCAGCGACTCGGTGATCCACTCGCTGGTGCCGATGGCACCGGACAGGCGGGTCTTATTGGTCTCGTGATACTCGTAAGCTTGCTTGCCGGTTTCGGCGAGCGCGCGGAACGGATTCGATGAACCCTTCAGCTTGTTGATCGCATCGGTCAGGCTGGTGGAGCTCCAAAATTCCTTCTCCGCCTCGACCGCCATCTTGCGCTGCTTTCGCTGGTCGAAAAACTTCGTGATCATGATGAACCACGTCAGCAGCGACATGATCAGCAAGATCGCAAGGATTGACCTGGCAATGATATCGCCATTAACGATTAGCGCGCCAAGGCCATACGGGTTTTCAATAGCTGTCTCTTGCATTGACCGATTCCCTCTACTTAGAAGTGCTTAATGTAATGAGTTGTAGAAATTAACTTTTCAAATCTTCGACGGCTACTTGCCCGTGAGTTTCCAGACGATTGGAATAGATACCGTTTTTTCCACCGGCTTGCCATCTTCGGTTGCCGGCAGCATGCGCTGGCCGTGCACGCCCTTCAAACACGCTTCGTCCAAACGCGGGAAACCCGAACTCGTTTGAATGGACTCATTGGTGATCTTACCGTCCACGGCCACCGTCATCAGCACGATGCAGCGACCCTCTTCGTTGGCACGCTTCGAGGCATCGGGATAATAGTCCTCGCCGATTCGCAGCGGATGTTTTGGATCTGGCTTGATCGACGTGCCGGGCCTCGGCGGCGGTGCCGCGGCGACGGGCGGCGGCGGCCTATTCACCTGGGTCGTCTGAGTGATGGCGGTGGTCTCTACCTGCGGCGCCTGGATATCGACGAATTCCGGAGGTGGTACATAAGGTTTGATTTCTTCGAGCTTGGGCGGCGGTGGCGGCGGCTTATCGACTTCCTTCTGCTTATCGATCTGCGCGATTTCCACCGGCGGAATGATCGTCTGAATCAGTTTGCCTGCAAGCCCTACGTAGAACGCCCAGACGATCCCGACATGAAGAATGATGACGGCAATGAAGGCGGCGCCGCGCCTTCCGGAAAATAACGATGGCTCTTCGTATTTATACATAAGTCAGTGCGACCTTACCCCTGAATCAATTCATCCTAAGTTA
>JAYTXS010000502.1:0-9040 GCA_043742845.1 Gammaproteobacteria bacterium | reverse complement strand
GGCGGTTTTGCGCGAGGCGTGCTTGCCTACGAGCCGGTATGGGCCATCGGCACCGGTCGGACCGCCTCGCCTGAGCAGGCGCAAGAGGTGCATGCTTTCCTGCGCAATCGCATTCATTCACAAGATGCTAACATAGCGCGCCATTTGCGGATCCTTTACGGCGGCAGCGTCAAGGCGGGCAATGCGGCGGAGCTGTTCTCGATGCCCGACGTGGATGGCGGATTGGTAGGTGGCGCCTCATTGAGCGCCGATGAGTTTCAGCAGATTTGCGCGGCTGCGTCCCGACGGGACTCCGTTCGCCATTGAGAGATTTCTTATGTTGCGTGGAATTATTTTGGGTGTGCACGTGTTGCTTGCGCTGATGATCATCGGACTCGTGCTTCTGCAACGCGGCAAAGGTGCGGAAGCCGGAGCGGGATTCGGATCGGGTGCGTCGGGCACTGTGTTCGGCGCCCGCGGCACCAGCACACTGTTCTCGAAATTGACGGCGGTGTTCGCGGCGATGTTTTTTGCTACTAGTTTGACGCTGGCATACCTAGGCGCGCGCCCGAGCGCTGAACCTGCCAGCGTGTTGGAGCGAGCGGCGCAGGCAGCGACTTCCACGCCGGCGCCGACGCCGACGACTCCGTTGAAAAAGTGATCCAAGCCGACGTGGCGAAATTGGTAGACGCGCTAGTTTGAGGGGCTAGTGGGGCAACCTGTGCCGGTTCGACTCCGGCCGTCGGCACCATCACTTTTTAGGTTCGAGTCGCAATCCTCACGCGACGCAGCATGGCGGTGCCTGATACAATTATGGTCAATTGACGTGCTCGGACGCTGATGATGCTGCGACAGTATTTACCGATTTTGATTTTTATGGGCTTAGCCACCGTTCTGGGGCTCGCGTTATTCAGCATCGGTTGGATCATGGGCCCGCGCCGTCCGGACGCGGAAAAGCTGTCTCCTTACGAATGCGGTTTCGAGGCGTTCGAGGATTCGCGGATGCGATTCGACGTCCGCTACTATCTGGTCGCCATCATCTTCATCGTATTCGATCTTGAGATTGCGTTTTTTTTCCCTTGGGCGGTCTCCCTCAAGCTGACCGGTACCTTCGGACTGTTGGCCATGCTGATCTTTGCGTTGGTCCTGGTCGTCGCTCTGGTCTACGACTACATGAAAGGGGCGCTTGAATGGGATTAGAAGCCGTGGCCGCCGACACCGCCACGGTGCGCGGCTTTGAAGTGACTACCGTCGATAAGCTGATCAATTGGGCGAGAACGGGTTCATTGTGGCCGATGACCTTTGGTCTGGCCTGCTGTGCGGTGGAGATGATGCACGCCGGCGCGGCGCGCTACGACCTCGATCGCTTCGGCGTGGTTTTCCGGGCGAGCCCGCGGCAATCCGACGTCATGATCGTTGCGGGAACCTTGGTCAACAAGATGGCGCCGGCCCTGCGCAAGGTTTACGACCAGATGGCCGAACCGCGCTGGGTGATATCCATGGGCTCATGCGCTAATGGCGGCGGCTACTATCACTATTCGTATGCCGTGGTACGCGGCTGCGATCGCATCGTGCCGGTGGATGTGTACGTCCCTGGTTGCCCGCCCACTGCCGAGGCGCTGCTCTACGGCATCATCCAGCTGCAAAATAAGATCAGGCGCAACAAGGCGATCATGCGATGAGCGCGGACCCAGCCGTGGCGGCGGCCGTCGCGCCGACCCGCCTTCAGAACTTGGCGGGCGCGGTTGCGTTGGCGTTGCCGGAACTGCTGAAGCCCGTGGCGAATCACGCGGGCGAACTGACCTATGAGGTGGCCGCAGATCACTTGCTGCGAGTAGCGGCGGTATTGCGCGACGGGGCGGATCTGAAGTTCGAGTTGTGCATGGATGTGTGCGGTGTGGATTATCTCGAGTACGGCCGCGCCGAATGGAAAACCCAGGACGCTACTTCCTCTGGTTTTAGCCGCGGTGTCGCGCGGGCTCATCCGAGCGAGGATGTGGTTGCCGCCGGCCGGCGCTTCGCCGTGGTGTACCACTTGCTGTCCGTGTCCTTGAATCAGCGGTTGCGCCTGCGCGTGTACTGCGCCGACGACGCCGAGCCCATGGTCGACTCGGTGACAGGCGTGTGGGCGGGAACCGATTGGTTCGAGCGCGAAGTCTTCGACATGTTCGGCATTTTGTTCAAGGGTCATCCGGACCTGCGGCGCTTGCTCACGGATTACGGATTCATCGGACATCCCTTCCGCAAGGATTTTCCGCTCTCCGGCAATGTGGAGGTTCGCTACGATCCGGAGAAGGGGCGGGTGGTGTACCAACCCGTGACCATCGATGCGCGCGTATTGGTGCCGAAAGTGATCCGGCACGATAATCGCTACGATCCGCAGCTCACCAACGCTCCGGTCGGCACCGAGGGGAAATCCCTTGGCTGAAATCCGCAACTACACCATGAATTTCGGTCCGCAGCACCCCGCCGCGCACGGCGTGCTGCGATTGGTGCTGGAGATGGACGGCGAAGTGATTCAGAAGGCCGATCCGCACATCGGGCTGCTGCATCGCGGGACCGAGAAGCTCGCAGAGAGCAAGCCCTTCAATCAGTCCATCGGCTACATGGACCGCTTGGACTATGTGTCCATGATGTGCAACGAGCACGCCTATGTCATGGCGATCGAAAAACTGCTGGGGATAGAGCCGCCGTTACGCGCTCAATATATTCGCGTGATGTTCGATGAGATCACGCGGATCTTGAATCATCTGATGTGGCTGGGTGCGCACGGCCTGGATATCGGCGCGATGACGGTGTTCCTGTACTGTTTCCGCGAGCGCGAGGATTTGATGGATTGCTACGAGGCGGTGTCGGGCACGCGCATGCATGCCACCTACTATCGTCCGGGAGGCGTTTACCGGGATTTGCCGGATGCGATGCCGAAGTACCAATATTCGGAATGGCGCAGCAAGAAGGATGTCGATCGCCTCAATGAACGGCGCTCTGGCGGCTTGCTGGATTTTATCGCGGACTTCATCAAGCGTTTTCCGGCATGCATTGATGAGTACGAGACCCTGCTCACCGACAACCGAATCTGGAAGCAGCGCACCGTGAACATCGGCGTGGTGACGCCCGAGCGCGCCATGCAGTTGGGATTTTCAGGGCCCATGCTGCGCGGTTCGGGAGTCGAATGGGACTTGCGCAAGAAGCAACCCTACGACGTCTACCCTCTCATGGACTTCGACATCCCCGTGGGGGTCAACGGCGACTGCTACGATCGCTACCTGGTGCGCATCGAGGAATTGCGTCAGTCGACGCGCATCGTGGATCAGTGCGTGGCTTGGTTGAAGGTCAATCCGGGCGCGGTGATGATCGATGACCGTAAGGTGCGCCCACCGCGCCGGGAAGAGATGAAGGGCGACATGGAGTCGTTGATACATCATTTCAAACTCATGACAGAAGGTTACTGCGTGCCGGAAGGCGAGGTGTATGCCGCGGTCGAGGCGCCGAAGGGTGAACTGGGCGTGTACCTGGTGTCCGACGGCGCTAACAAGCCGTATCGGCTGAAAGTGCGCGCGCCGGGCTTCGCGCATCTCGCCGCGCTCGACGAAATGGTGCGTGGACACATGCTGGCGGACGTGGTGGCCATCATCGGCACTCAAGACATCGTGTTTGGCGAGATCGATCGATGAGCGTGCAATTATCGGCGCACGTGCGTGAAGAAATCGACTGCTGGGTCGCGAAATTCCCTGCGGACCGCAAGCGCTCGGCGGTGATTTCCGCGCTGCATGCGGCGCAACACGAGAACCAGGGTTTCTTGAGCACTGATCTGATGGATGCGGTTGCGGCTTACTTGGGCCTCGCGCCGATCCAGGTGTATGAAGTGGCGACGTTCTACTCCATGTTCGAGACCAAGCCGGTGGGACGGCATCACGTCTCGGTATGCACCAATATCTCGTGCATGCTGCGCGGCTCGCAGGAGGTCGTCGATCATGTGGAGCAGAAGCTTAAGATCAAGACCGGCGAGAGCACGCCGGACGGGCGCATTTACTTGAAGCGCGAAGAGGAATGCCTCGGAGCGTGCACCGGCGCGCCCATGATGATGGCCGATCACGTGTTTCATGAAAACCTGACGCCCGATAGCATCGATAAAATCCTGGATGAATTGACATGAGCGGAGCCTAGAAGCGGATGGCTTACGAGCAGAACCTGGTGTTGTTCGAAGCGCTCAAGCACGAGCGTCCGTGGACGCTCGATAGCTATCGCAAATTCGGCGGCTATGAGGCGTGGGAGAAGATTCTGCGCGAACAGACCCCGCGCGAGAAAGTCATCGAGGAAGTCAAAGCCTCGGGTCTGCGCGGACGCGGCGGAGCGGCGTTCCCGACCGGCGTGAAATGGAGTTTCATGCCGCGCACTTCGCCTGTTCAGAAGTATGCGGTGTGCAATTCGGACGAGTCCGAGCCGGGCACCTGCCACGACCGCGACATCCTGCGCTACAACCCGCACTCGGTCATCGAAGGCATGGCCATCGGCGGCTACGCGATGACGGCTACCGTAGGCTACAACTACATTCGCGGCGAGTTCTTGGGCGAGCCCATTCCGCGCTTCGAAGCGGCGCTGGCCGAGGCCTATGCAGCGGGACTGCTCGGTAAGAATATTTTAGGCTCGGGCGTGGATTTCGATCTGCACATGTTCATCGGCGCCGGTGCCTATATTTGCGGCGAGGAAACGGCGCTGCTCGAATCCCTCGAAGGCAAGCCCGGCAAGCCGCGCTTCAAGCCGCCTTTTCCGGCGAACTTCGGTCTGTTCGGCAAGCCGACCACTATCAACAACACTCAGAGCTTCGCCTCAGTACCCAGCATCATGCGCAAGGGGGCGGCGTGGTTTGCTGGGTTGGGGCCGGTGAATTCCGGCGGCACGGTGATATTTTCGGTCTCCGGCCACGTGACCAAGCCCGCCAATTTAGAGTTGCCCATGGGGATTCCATTCAAGGATCTCATGGAGTTGTGCGGCGGTGTCTGGAAGGGACGCAAGCTCAAAGCCGTGATTCCAGGCGGCTCATCTTGCATGGTGCTGCCTGCCGACGTGATGTGGGGAGTCAACATGGACTATGACTCCTTGAAGAAGGCCGGCTCTTCGTTCGGCACGGGCGCGGTCATCGTCATGGACGAAACCACGTGCATGGTGCGTGCGCTCGAACGTCTGGCGCGCTTCTACATGTCGGAATCCTGCGGTCAGTGCACACCGTGCCGCGAAGGCACCGGTTGGCTGGATCGCATGCTGAAGCGAATCATCGCGGGCCAAGGCAGAAGCGAGGATTTGGGTCTGCTGCTGGACGTGGCCAATCGCATCGAGGGCCATACGATCTGCGCGCTCGGCGATGCGGCAGCGTGGCCGGTGCAGAGTTTCCTCAGGCATTTCCGCCATGAGTTCCAATACATGATCGAACACAAGGGCCGCTCCATCGTTGATGGTGCAGCCGGCGCCGGGGCCGCGTCCAACGCGGCTGCGGCAGCATAGGACTGACGATGAGCGACGACACGGTCAATATCGAAGTCAACGGAGTGCCGCTCAAGGCCCGCAAGGGTCAGATGATCATGCAGGCCACGGATCCGGCCAATATCTACATTCCGCGCTTTTGCTATCACGACAAGCTCAGCGTCGCCGCCAATTGCCGCATGTGCCTGGTCGAAGTGGAAAAGGCGCCGAAGCCCATGCCGGCCTGTGCCACTCCGGTGTCCGAAGGCATGAAGGTGTTCACCAAGTCGCCCAAGGCTGTGGCCGCGCAGCGCGCGACCATGGAATTTTTGCTCATCAATCATCCGCTCGACTGCCCCATTTGCGATCAGGGCGGGGAGTGCGAGTTGCAGGATTTGGCTCTGGGCTACGGGCGCGACATCTCGCGTTTCAGCGAGCGTAAGCGGGTGGTCAAGGACAAGAATCTCGGATCCTTGGTGTCGACCGACATGACGCGCTGCATCCATTGCACGCGCTGCATTCGCTTCGGCCAGGAAATTCAGGGCTATCCGCAAATGGGCACCGTTGGGCGCGGCGAGAACATGGAAGTCGGCACGTACATCGAGCAGAGCGTCGATCACGAGCTGTCGGCCAATATTATCGATCTGTGTCCGGTTGGCGCGCTCAATAACAAGCCTTTTCGCTATCGCGCGCGCGCGTGGGAGATGACGCAGGCGGCCTTGGTGTCGCCGCATGACGGCTTCGGCACCAACTTGTACGCGCATGTGTTGCAGGGCAAGGTGATGCGCGTGGTGCCGCGCGAGAATGAGGCGGTCAATGAGACCTGGATTGCGGATCGCGATCGATTCGGCTTTGAGGGAATTTACTCGGCGGACCGCGTGAGCGAGCCCATGGTGCGCATCAACGGCGTGTTGCAGGTCGTCGATTGGGAAGTGGCGCTAACCGCCGCGGCCGAGGGATTGCAGAAGACAGCCGCCAGTCATGGCGGTGCCGCAACGGGATTTCTCGCATCACCTATGGCGACGGTGGAAGAGTTGTACCTGCTGGCGCGGATCGCGCGCGGAGTGGGCAGCGCTAATATCGATCATCGCCTACGTCAGCTGGATTTCCGCGCGCAGGGCAATGAGGGAGCCTTCCCCCATTTGGGACTGAGCATCGCCGATGTAGAACGTCTCGAAGGCGTGCTCGTGATCGGTTCGAATTTGCGGCATGAAATGCCGCTGCTGGCGCATCGCTTGCGCAAAGCCGCGGTGACGCGCGGCGCGAAGGTGGCGTTTCTCAACCCGCTGCACTTCGAGTACATGTTTCCGATCGCGGCCTATGCTCTGGCCGACTCCGATTTGGTCGGCGAATTGGCGGCGGTGGTGCGGGCTGCGGCTGCCGCCGCGAACAAGCCGGTGCCGGCGGGCGCCGCGGCAGCGGACGGCGTTGCGGCCGAGGTCAGCGACTCACACCGGGCGTTGGCTGCTGCCTTGATGACTGGGGCGCGTCGCGCCGTCATTCTCGGCACCTTGGCGCAGAGGCACCCGTCTTACTCGGAGCTCAAGTCCTTGGCGGCGATGCTGGCGGAGCTCTGCGATGCCAGCGCCGGCTGTCTGACCGAGGGCGCGAATGCCGCGGGAGCGTATCTTGCCGGGGCCGTGCCGCATCACGTGCCGGGGGGCGCGCAGGCCGGCACCCCAGGGTTGTCGGCGCGCGCCATGTTGGAGTCGTCTCTGCCGGCCTACGTGTTGTTCGGCGCGATCGATCCGGCCTCGGATTTTGCCGCGGATGCGCATGCGCTCGCCGCGGCGCAGTTGGTGGTCGCGGTGACCACGCATCTGCCTGAAGCTCTGCGCGCAACCGCGCATGTGGTGCTCCCTATCGGCAGCTTTGCCGAGACGTCGGGCACCTTCGTCAATGTCGAGGGACGCTGGCAAAGCTGGGCGGGCGCTGCGAAGCTGCTGGGCGAAGCGCGTCCGGGCTGGAAGGTATTGCGGGTATTGGCAAACTTGCTGAATTTGCCCGGCATGGAGTATGTCAGTTCCGACGAGATTCGTGATGCGCTGAAGGCGCAGTGCGGAACACGCATCGAAGCATCGGCCAACGGCGTCGGCGCGGCGGCGGCGGTAGGCGTGCTGCCCGCGGGGCTCGCCGCCGCAGGATCATGGGTGGATATTCCGCCGTATCAGAGCGATGCACTGGTGCGCGGTTCCGAAGCATTGTCGAAGACCAAGGACGGGCGCATGGCCCGCACCGTGATCTGACATGTGGGATTGGGACCCACTGCGAGACTGGTTGTCGGGCGTCATCACGCCGTATTGGACCTATCCGCTGTTGCTCGCCGTTCAAACGCTGATGGTCATGACTTGCTTGATTCTCACCATGGCCTTCTACACCCTGGCAGAGCGCAAGGTCATAGGCTGGATTCAAGCGCGTAAAGGCCCGAATCGAATCGGCGGCCTGCTGATTCCGGGTTTGGCTCAGCCCTTCGCCGATGTCGTCAAGCTCATCTTCAAAGAAATTATCATCCCGGCTGACTCTAACGGATTTTTGTTCCGATTGGCTCCGTTCCTGGCCATGGTTCCGGCGCTCGCCATCTGGGCCGTGATTCCACTGCGCCCCGAACACGCGTTCGCCAACATTGATGCGGGCCTGCTGTACATCCTGGCGCTGACCTCGGTGGGCGTGTACGGCATCATCTTGGCCGGCTGGGCGGCAAACTCCAAGTATGCGTTCTTGGGCGCGATGCGCTCGGCCGCGCAAATCGTGGCCTACGAAATCGCCATGGGTTTCGCCATGGTCGGTGTGCTGATGGCGGCGGGCAGTCTGAACATCGGCGACATCATTCGCGCGCAACATGGCTTGTTCGGCTGGAACTGGACCTGGCTGTTCCCGCTGCTGGTGGTGTATTTTATTTCCGGCGTGGCTGAGACCAACCGTGCGCCATTCGACGTCGCCGAGGGCGAGTCGGAGATCGTCGCGGGCTTTCACGTGGACTATTCGGGAATGGCGTTCGCGCTGTTCTTCATCGCCGAGTACGTCAACATGATTCTCATCTCGGCGCTGACGGTCATTTTCTTCTTCGGCGGTTGGCTGTCGCCGTTCGACGGCTGGCTCGCGGAGGACTCGTGGCTCGCGAGCCCAAGTTTCTTCTGGTTCGGGCTGAAGACACTGGGGCCGATGTTCACTTTTCTGTGGCTGCGCGCCACTTTCCCGCGCTACCGCTACGATCAAATCATGCGCCTGGGCTGGAAGGCCTTGATTCCCGTCACCTTGGTCTGGCTGTTGGTCGAGGGCTTCATGGTCTATTTCCACGTCGGTCCGTGGAAGGGGCAACTGTAATGCTGGGCATTCGCAATTTCCTCAAAACGCTATTGCTGTGGGAGCTGCTGCAGGGCCTATGGGTGACTTGGAAGGGACTGTGGGCTCCGAAAGTCACGGTGAACTATCCGGAGGAAAAGACACCGCAGAGCAATCGCTTTCGCGGGCTACATGCACTGCGCCGCTATCCCAATGGTGAGGAACGCTGCATTGCGTGCAAGCTCTGCGAAGCGGTTTGCCCGGCGCTCGCCATTACCATCGAATCGGATGTCAGCGCGGACGGCACGCGCCGCACCAC
>JAYTXS010000501.1:0-4162 GCA_043742845.1 Gammaproteobacteria bacterium | reverse complement strand
GCGCTCGTACGCCGCGCGGTCACCGGCGGCCATGGTGGATAGTGTGCCGGCGCGGGCGCCGCGCGGCCCGCCGCTGATCGGTGCGTCGAGCACGGTGATGCCGCGCTTGGCCAAACCTTCGGCAATCGCCTTGACGGCGGCGGTGCCGATGGTGGAGGACTCGATGTAGACCTTGACGCTCGTGGTGTCGCCAATGCCGGTGGTGCCAAGCGCAACTTCACGGCATATTTCCGGGCTGGGCAGACAGGCATACACGGTGTGGGCGCCGTTCGCGGCATCACGCGGCGAGCTCGCTGCGATCGCACCGCGCGCCACCAGCGGCTGCATTGCCGCTGGCGACACGTCGAATACAGCGACTTCGAACCCCTGGTCGATCAGGCGCTCCGCAATCGGCGCACCCATCGCCCCCACACCGAGGAAGGCGATGCGGCCGCTTTTTGCGTCAACCATTTACTGCTTCGGCCAGTTTGCATTGGCCAGCGCGCGGTCCAGCGGCGAGATCGTCACCGGCACGCCTTTTTGCCATTGCACCATCACGATCGGCGCATTCATGCGGCGGCCCTTTTCGTCGAACTTCACGCCCCCTGGAAACGCCACCCCGGCCGGGCCATCCTTCAAATCGAGCTTGCGAATCTCCTCGGCCACCTTGACCTTGTCGGCCACCTTGGCGCGCTCCAGTGCTTCCTTGAAGATCCACATGTCGCCGTAGGCGGTGATCGCGTCCTGGGTGATCCATGGCTCGCCGGTGCGTTTCTTGAAATTCTCGTTGATCGCCTCGTGGCCTTTCATGTTCCAGTTGGCGACGATGAAGATCACGCCTTCCATCAGATCCGGGGCCACGTTCTTGAGCACTTCGGGCGCACCCATGTGCGCGCCATTGGCGATTACCGGAATCGCGCCTTTGGCGAGCCGGAATTCGTTCATTTTTTCCAGGCCCAGCTTCAGGTCCGATACCGTGGTCGAGAGGAACAGCAGCATATCGGGACGGTTGTTGCGTACTTTCTGGATCAGCGGTGTTGCGTCCGACAGCGGCGGGGTATAGGTCTCGTCCATCGTAATCCTGACGCCCATTTTGGTAAGGCCACCCTCGCGCAACGGTTTGAGGAAGGACACCGGCGAGGCCGTGTTGTCACCGATGATGCCGGCTGTGGCCGGTGGCTTGCCGGTAACGCTCTTGCCCAGATTCATCAATACCGGGATCGATTCCATCGACTGGATACTCGCCACCGGCGAGGTCTGGAACACGTACTTGAAGCCGCGTTCGGTAATGCTGTCGGCGTAAGAGAGCGTCATCCACGGAATCTGCGCGCGCTCGGTCACTTCGGTCACGGCGAGCGTGAACGAACTGAGCCACGCACCGGTGCCACCGACCAGATCAGGCTCTTGCGAGACCAGGCGCTGCGCCGCGTTTTTGGCTTTTTCGGCCGAGTCACCGGCATCGGCGACGATCAGTTTGAGTTTGGCGCCCCCCATCGAGGCGATGCCACCTTTCTGGTTGATTTCGTCCACCGCCATTTGGGCGCCCATCTGGATCAATTGCCCTGGGCGCGCCCAGGGGCCGCTGATCGGCGCGATCACCGCGACCTTGATTTCTTTTGCCTGTGCCAGCGCTGCCGGGGAAAATGCCGCCCCGGTCAATGCCGCGAATGCCGTTGCGACGGTAGCGGCGATGCCGGCCCGGCGCTTGAAGCTTGAAACCTTGGTGTTCATTAACATGGCTGTCTCCTTTGGTTTGACTGCGGTTACATTGTCACGCTTACTACAGAAAATCACATGCCAAGATACGCCCGTTTGACGCGCGCATCGGCGATCAGGTCATCGTGCCGGCCCTGCATTACGACGCGGCCGGTCTCGAGCACATAGCCGCGGTCGCAGGATTCAAGCGCCTCGGCCACGCGTTGTTCGACCAGCAGAATCGTCAACCCGTGTTCGGTGTGGATTTGATGAATACGTTCAAAAATTGCGTCGACCAGCGCCGGCGCCAGACCCATCGACGGTTCATCGAGCATCAACAGCTCAGGTGCAGAGGCGAGGCCGCGGCCGATCGCCAGCATCTGCTGTTCGCCGCCGGACAGCGTGCCCGCAAGCTGGTCGCGCCGCTCATGCAGGATCGGGAACAGAGTGAGAATCATCGGCAGCAATTCGCCCCGGCGTTTGCGGCCATTCTCGGTGTAGGCGCCCATCTCGAGGTTCTCCATTACCGTCATCGAGGCGAACACCTGACGGCCTTCGGGCACATGGGCGATGCCCAGATGCGCGCGCTCGGCCGGTGCAACGGACAAGAGGTCGCGGCCTTTGTACTCAATCCGGCCCGACACCGGCGCCACGCTGCCGGAAATGGTTTTGAACAGGGTTGATTTGCCCGCGCCGTTCGGGCCGACGACGGCGATGAACTGCCCCTGCTCGACTTCGAGCGAGACATCGGTCAAGGCGTGCAGGCCGCCGTAGGCGACATTAAGCTGGCTGATTTTCAGCACGATCCATCCATTTCTTGCCCAGATACGCTTCGATCACCGCGCGATTGCGCACCACTTCGGCCGGCGCGCCGCTGGCGAGCAAACTGCCGTGATTGAGCACGCCGAATTCGTCCGCCAGTTTCACCATCGCGTGCATGGTGTGCTCGATGATCAGGACGGTGACGCCTTCGCGGTTGACCTGGCGGATGATGTTTGCGAGATCGTCAGTCGCGTCGTGCGCGAGGCCGGCGAACGGTTCGTCAAGCAGCAGCAGGCGCGGCCGCGCGGCGAGCGCGCGCGCCAGCTCCATCAAGCGCAAGCCTTTGGTGGTGAGGCCGCCGGCAATGGCATCGGCTTGAGTGCCCAGGCCGACGCGCGCCACCGCATCCTGTGCCAGCTTGCGTGCTGCGTCGTCGGTGGCTGCGCCGGCATAAGCGCCGGTGAGGACGTTCTCCAGCACCGTCATGCGCGGGAATGCGCGCACCACCTGGAAGGTGCGACCCAGCCCCAGGCGGCAGACTTGATGCGGCTTCAAGCCGGCAATCGAGACGCCTTCAAACTGGATCGTCCCGGCCGCAGGCGGCAAAAAGCCATTGATCACGTTGAACAGTGTGGTCTTGCCTGCGCCGTTCGGGCCGATGATGCCGTGAATCGCGCCGGTTTTGACGATGAAGCTGACGTTGTCGACTGCCTTGAGGCCGCCAAACGCGAGCGAGACGCCAGTCAGAGTGAGGAGCGGTTTTGCACCAGACACGGTGGCGCTGCGGGCGGCGCTGTCCGCATCCGCTGCGGCATCATTGGCTGCCGCTTTCTCGACGGGGGCGGACGACGGCGTGGTTGCAGCGCCGGGCGCGGCCGGTGTCGGCGCCGCGGCAATGCGCCGTGCCGCCAGCTGGTCGCGCACCTTCCAGTAAATCCCCTCCGGCGCGAGCAGGATGATGATGATCACCGCCAGCCCGTACACCACACCCTGGATGCCGGGAACCATGTGGCCGAGCTCGCCGTGCAAAATTTCGGACAACGGCACCAGCACAGCTGCACCGATCACCGGCCCCCAGAAGGTGCCGGCGCCGCCGAACAGGGCCATGATCAGCGCCTGTGCCGATACCAGCATGCCGAACATGGACTGCGGTGTCACGATGAGCAAAATATTCGCGTACATGCCGCCGGCAGCGGCCGCCATGCCCCCGCTGAGCATGATGGCGTACATCTTCTGCCGCCAGGTGTCGATGCCGGCGGCTTCAGCGGCGGGCTCGTTCTGTTTGATCGCCAGCAACTGACGGCCAAAGCGGGAGCGCTCGACTTTGAGCGAAATCAGCATGCAGATCACCAGCAAGCCCATCGCCAGCACCATGTACATGCGCGGGTCGGCAAACTGTGCGTAGATCCACGGGTCTTCGCGCTTCATCGGCAGCGATACTTCCTGATAGCCCAGCCATTCGAACACATAGAGCATGGCGAGCGGATAGGCCAGCATCGACAAGCCAAAGTAGTGGCCGCGCAGGCGGAAAGTCGGCAGACCAATGACGATGCCCGCCAGGACGCCGACCAGGCTGCCGAGCGGAATGCCGAGCCAGGGCGTGAGGCCAAACTTCACGAAGGCAATGGTCATGGTGTAGCCGCCGAGGCCGAAAAACGCCGCCTGGCCGAACGAGATCAAGCCGCTGTAACCGGACAACACATTCCACGACAAGCCCATCGCCGCC
>JAYTXS010000500.1:0-3155 GCA_043742845.1 Gammaproteobacteria bacterium | reverse complement strand
GTCATCGTCGCTCCGGGCAACGCAGGTTCTGCGCTCGAATCCAAGGTGCGCAATGTCGATATCGCAGCCGACGACATTGACGCCTTACTCGACCTTGCGTCGCGCGAAGACATTGCGCTCACCATCGTCGGTCCCGAAGGTCCGCTGGTGGCCGGCATCGTCGATCGCTTCACCGCGGCCAGCCGCCTCTGCTTTGGTCCCTCGAAAGCCGCAGCGCGCCTTGAGGGCTCCAAGGCTTTCACCAAGGATTTCCTCAAGCGTCACCGTATTCCAACCGCGAGCTACTCAACTTTTACTGAGCAGAACTTCGATCCCGCCTATATCCGGTCGCAACGCCTGCCCATGGTCGTCAAAGCCGACGGACTCGCGGCCGGCAAGGGCGTCATTACCTGCGAGACTCACGAATCCGCGATCGAGGTGGCAACCGCAATGCTCGGCGGCAGCTTCGGCACAGCCGGGCGCACGGTCGTGATCGAAGAATTTCTGCGAGGCGAGGAAGTCAGCTTCATCGTCATCGCCAGCGACCAAAGCGTGCTGCCGCTCGCCACCTCACAGGACCACAAGCGACGCGACGACGGCGATCAGGGGCCCAATACCGGTGGCATGGGCGCCTACTCCCCCGCCCCGCTGGTCACGCCCGCATTGCACGCGCGCATCATGCGTGAGGTCATCGAACCCACTCTGCGAGGACTGCGCGAGGACGGCAATCCGTATCTCGGATTTCTCTATGCGGGATTGATGATCGCTGCCGACGGCACTCCCAACGTGCTCGAATTCAACTGTCGCTTCGGCGATCCGGAGACGCAGCCCATTTTGAGCCGGCTGCAAAGCGATCTGGTTGATCTATGCGAAGCCGCCCTCGCCGGCCCCGCGGCCTTGAGTCGAGCCGAAGCGCGTTGGGATGCGCGCGCCGCCCTCGGCGTCGTCATGGCCGCTGGCGGCTATCCTGACGCCTACCGCACAGGCGATCCCATCCTCGGGCTGGATGCCGCCGCCAGACTGCCGGGGAAAGTATTTCATGCCGGCACCCGCGTCGAAGCCGGCAGCGCCGGCGGACCGAGCGGGACGCAAATTGTGACTGCCGGTGGACGCGTCCTATGCGCCGTGGGCCTGGGTGACACCGTCGCGGCCGCACAAGCAAAAGCCTACGAGCTAGTGCACGCCATTCACTGGAACTTGGTGCAATACCGCCGCGACATCGGCTATCGCGCTATCGCACGCGAACGCGAACGCGAGGGCGAGGACGAACGTCAAGGCGATTGAATCACTGCAGCAAGGCGATCGCCACCGAAGTCATTGCCGTGACTCCGGTGCGCAGCGTGGGTTCGGGAGCGGGCTCGAAGTGGCCGTTGTGCGGCCCCGGTACGAGCTTTCCCTCGGCCGCTGCCGCGGCGAACTTGTCCGGATCTATCGCTCCCAAACCGAACATCACCGTAGGGATCTTGCGGCCTTCCAGCCCTAGAATCCCGAAATCCTCGCTCGCCGTGCCCGGCTCCTCGTCGATGACGTTGTGCGCGCCGAGCGCGCGGACTAGCGCAGCCTTGACGCGTGCCGTGAGCCCCGGATCGTTGTACATCACCGGCGTCGATTCCGCGTCCAGCACGGTAACGATGGGCGCAAGGTCCTCGGGCACGCCCGCCGACAGCGCCACTCCCTGCGCGGTGCGCCGAATCCCGTCCACGATGATCTCTCGTGCCTTGTCGCTGTAGGCACGCGCGGTGATTTCCATTTTGACTTCGTTCGGGATGATGTTGCGCTTGGTTCCGCCGTGAATGGACCCGATGGTAACGATGGACGGGTCGCGCGGATTCTCCTGCCGGCTCACGATGGTCTGCAGCTGTACGATGAACTCGCCCGCCATCACGATAGGATCCTTGCCCGCTTGCGGCTGGGCGCCGTGCGCACCGACACCTCGCAGCACCACGTCGACGGATGTTGAACTCGTCAAGGCCGGACCACTCGTGATCCCCACGGTGCCGGCAGCCAGGCTATTGGTGTCGTGCAGCGCGATCGCAAGATCCGGCGTGCCGAATCTCTCATAGAGATGGTCGGCTAGCAGCGCTTTGGCGCCGTCGATGGTCTCCTCCGACGGCTGGCCCACCAACATCAGCGTGCCATGCCATTTCGCTTTGGCGGCAGCAAGCGCTCGTGCCGTGCCAATCATCGTAGCCACATGCACGTCATGGCCGCAGGCGTGCATCACCCCTTTGACTTGACTGGCATAGGCCGCGCCCGTCTGCTCGACGATGGGCAGCGCATCCATGTCGGCACGTACCAACAGCTTGGGGCCTCGGCCATTCTCCAGTACCGCCACCACGCCGTAGGCCTGGGTGCCGTCCTGATACTTTCCGACTCGCTCGGTGACTGTGAAGCCGCTTTTGCGCAATTCATCCGCAAGCACGCCGGCCGTGCGCTCTTCGTGGTGCGATAACTCGGGATGCGCATGTATCCCCTTGTAGGTATCGACCAGGCCCGCTAGCTCGCCATTGACGAAAACATCGAGTCTTTGCGCCATGGCCGGCGCCGCAATCAGATAGACCAGAGAGACGAGAGCCGTGATTTTTTTCATGCGGGATAAGGTACACAATAGGCACAACGTCTTCCACGGAGATTTGCATGACCCACGTCCGTCCGAGTATCGCCGACAAGCGGCGCACTTTTCACCGACTGCATGAGAGCGGCTGCTTCGTCCTGCCTAATCCCTGGGATGTCGGCAGCGCACGCTATCTGCAAGGCCTGGGTTTCAAGGCGCTCGCCACCACCAGTTCGGGCTTTGCCTGGTCGCACGGGCATCGCGATGGCGCCATGTCGCGTGATCGAGTACTCGATCATCTCACCGAGATGGTCGAGGCCACCGATCTGCCCATCAACGCCGACTTCGAGAACGGCTTCTCGCCGGACGCGGCCGGTGTCGCGCACAGCGTGCGCCTCGCCGTCGAAGCGGGGGTCGCGGGATTGTCCATCGAGGATTCCACTGGGCATGCGGAGCAGCCGCTGTTCGATGAGGACACTGCAGTAGCGCGCATTCGCGCCGCGCGTCAGTCCATCGACAAGGCCGGCGGCGATACCCTGCTGGTGGCGCGCGCCGAATGTTTTCTGCACGGCCGGCCCGACATCGAATTTGCCATTCAGCGGCTCAAGGCCTACGCCGACGC
>JAYTXS010000499.1:0-2059 GCA_043742845.1 Gammaproteobacteria bacterium | reverse complement strand
GAAATCTGATCGTAGAAATTCTCGCCGCCCTTGTCGAAGCGCACATAGGTGCTGCCGATCACCGCTCGCATGGTGTCCGCGTCCAGCCGACGCTGTGCGGGGTGCAGCCCGCCGTCGGGTTGCGATCCTGTATCGTCCCGCGATACATCGTCGGCCGGCGAACTCAGATCCGCGGCGGTCTCGAGCAAATTGAGCATGCGGCGCGCATCACCGTCGGCGGCGGACAGCAACAGCTCACGCGCACCAGCGTCAATTTGCAGGTTCAACGCACCCAGGCCTCGCTCGCCATCCGCTAGCGCACGATCGAGCAATTTTCCAAGATCGGCGGCGTCGATGGATTTCAGCACATAGACGCGCGCCCGCGAGAGCAGGGCATTGTTCACCTCGAAGGAAGGATTTTCGGTGGTGGCGCCGACGAAGATCAGCGTGCCGTCTTCGACATAGGGCAGGAAAGTATCCTGCTGCGACTTGTTGAAGCGATGCACCTCATCGAGAAACAGCACGGTATCGCGCGTGCCGCGCAGTGCCCGCGCCTGCTCCACCACGGCGCGAATGTCCTTGATGCCGGCGAGCACGGCCGAGAGAGCAACGAATTCTGCCTTGGCGCCGTTGGCCACCAAGCGCGCCAGGGTGGTTTTGCCGGTGCCCGGAGGACCCCACAAAATCATTGAATGCGGGCGCCCCGACTCCAACGCGCGGCGCAGCGGAGCACCCACGCCCAGCAAGTGCGACTGACCTACGTACTCATCGAGAGACCTTGGCCGCAGCCGGTCAGCCAGCGGCCGATACGTACCGTCGCCGATCGTCACTTGCCACCGCGTCCGATCACATCGACTCCCGGCGGCGGCACGAAGGTAAACAAATCCGGAGCCAGCGTCGCATTGCGCTTCGAGTTGGAAAATGTCAGCTGTGTGATTTGGTTGAGCTTGTCGGCAAGGAACATGGAGCGCAGCTCGCCGCCCTTGTCGAAGCCGATTCGCACCAGTTGGAAATCCGTATCCGCATGCTTCGGCACCAGCTGAAACCATTGCAAGCCGTTATTCGCCGGCAGTGTCGTGACGGTGAACTGCGTGCTCACCGATGCGCTGCCCGACAGCAGACTTGCCGGAGTACTGGCGAGGCTGGTATCCATGTCGCGGACGTTCGCCTGCGACAAATCCTTATCGTAGAACCAGATCTCTTTGCCGTTCGCCAATATCAACTGCTCGGAAGGCTTAGAATAGTCCCAGCGAAATTTCCCCGGCCGCTGCAGGTACAGACGGCCGGCGGCGCTGCGCAGCACATTGCCGTGTCCGTCGTCGATGGTTTGCTGGAAATCGGCGGACCAGCTGCCAAGCCCGCTCATGAATTTCTCGACATCAGCCGCCGGCGTGGAGTACGCAAGCGGCGCAGCGAAGCCCATCGCCAAGACCACGAATCCACCCATGGCTTTCGCTACGAGCCTAAACGTAGTCATCGCTCATTGCTCCGGACGGTCATGGCTCATTGCTCCGGAGGCGCGGCCCCAAAAATCTCGCGGCCGCCATTGGACTGCAAGGGGCCGACCAGGCCTGCCGCCTCCATGGCCTCGACCAGCCGCGCCGCGCGGTTGTAGCCTATTTTCAGGCGCCGCTGGACTCCGGAAATCGACGCTTTGCGCGTCTCGGTCACGATGCGCACCGCCTCGTCGTACAACGGGTCGGCTTCGGCATCCGCGGCGCTGCCCTCGCCTGCTTCCTCTTCATCCGATGGAAATCCCGGAATCGGATTGCGTGGCCCTTGCAGAATTTCATCGATGTAGACCGGCGGCGAGGCCGATTTGAGTCCCCCTACCACGCGATGCACTTCTTGATCGGACACGAAGGCGCCATGCACGCGAGTCGGAATGGAGGTGCCCGGCGGCAGGTACAGCATGTCGCCGTGACCGAGCAGCGACTCCGCGCCGCTCTGGTCGAGGATGGTGCGCGAGTCCACTTTGGCGGACACCTGAAAGGCAATACGGGTCGGAATATTCGCTTTGATCAACCCCGTAATGACGTCCACCGACGGACGTTGCGTGGCCAAGATCAGATGGATGCCG
>JAYTXS010000498.1:0-1737 GCA_043742845.1 Gammaproteobacteria bacterium | reverse complement strand
TACGCTTCTATCCGCTCCGTGCCGCCAGCGGCCACATTGTCGACATAGCCGTTCCACAATTCCTGCACGATGATGAAATCGCGCCTGATGCGGGGTCCCGCGGTATCCAGCATGGTGGCGCAGAGCGCCAGCAGCTCTCGCGCGGCATCGAAGCGGGCTAGCTTGATATCGAGATAGGCTTGAGTCAGTTGCAAGCGCGGCTCGGAGCGAATGGTCAGTTCGCTGAAAGATTTGAGCACGCTACGCACATAGCCGATGCCCTTCCAAAGGATCAATTCCCAACCGCCCGCCCGCTGGGTCAGATCCACGGCCAGCGCCGTGTCATCCGCCGCGATGGCGTGCTGCACCGCTTCGGGCAAATCGCCGAAGGCCGCGAGCGCCAGCGCCGCGCGGCGCCGCAGATCGACGGAACGCTGCGCGGAGCTGCGCTTCAAGCGTTGGCACAGAAAATCTGCGAACAGCGGATGGTAACGGAACCATTCGCGCGCATCGTCCAGTGGGATGAGCAAGGCATCGAAATGCGCCAGCCGCTCGAGCAATTCCTCGCTGTCGCTGCGATTGCGGACGGCGTCCGCCAAACGCGCGTCGAAGCGCTCCAGAATCGCGGTCTCAAGCAAGAAGTCGCGCAAATCCACGGACAGATCCGCGACGATCTGCTCCGCGAGATAATCCGTCATCTCGCTGGTGCGCCCGGAGAAATCCTTCAAGCTGTCCGGCCGGCGGCGGCCGCGGTCCAGCCACAGCCGCGCCAGCTGCAAGGCCACGGCCCACCCCTCCGTGCGCGCGTGCAAAAGTGCAAGATCCGGATCGGATACATCGGAGCCGATCACCTGCGAGGCCTGCTCTAGCGACAGCGCCAGATCCGTGGCGTCGATCAACGTCACCAGGCCGCGCGCCAGCAGCGCCGACACATGGAAGGTCGGCCGAAAGCGGCCGCTCACCACGAGATGCAATTCGCCGTGGCTGTGCTCGATCAAGGTCTCGACCACCTCATCAACGGCGCGCGAGCGCGCCCGGTGGAAATCATCGAGTATTAGTACGGTGCGCCGGCCGGTGCGCCGGATGGCCTCGAGCAGGGCGAAGGCAATGGGCCGAACGTTCGTATCGATGGATTGCTGCCGTGCGGCCACTTCCAGTGGACCCACATCCACCCCGGATTGTGCCACCGATAAAATGACGCCGGCGACGAAACGGCTCACTTCCGCGTCGATTTCATCCAGCGTCAGCCAGCACGCGTAAATATCCGGTTGCGCCTTGAGGGTGCGCCACCACTGCGTGAGCAGAGTAGTCTTGCCGAATCCCGCCGGCGAGATGATGACCGACACGGGGCGGCTAAGGCTTTCATCCAAGCGCGCCAGCAACGCGTCCCGGGAAGCCACCTTGACCCTTTGCTTCGGCGGAGCGAGCTTGCCGACGAGCAGCCAGCCCGACTCAACGTCCGAGTTGCGGTCGCGAATCACACCGGCTTCCGTGAGCATGCCGTACTCGCCGCCACTGATGCCGGGTGATTTCATGGCTGCAAAGATACACCCAATGTGGACATCGGAAGGCGATCACGATCGCAACCTTCGCGCGGCCGCACCGATAAGTTGCACCTTCAACGCAGACCCGGTCGTGCCGGGTGCAGTCTAGCGGCAAGGGGTAAATCAACTTGCCTTTTTCAGCAGAATGTCGTTGCCGTCGCGTCGATTGATGTAGCCGGCGATATGACCAAAGGAATCACGCTGCAAGATCCGT
>JAYTXS010000497.1:0-3017 GCA_043742845.1 Gammaproteobacteria bacterium | reverse complement strand
AAGTCTAGCAGGCGTCGCACCCACTAAAGCGTGCGCGCCTGCATGCACAAAGTATATATTGCCCAATGTTATCGAACCACGAGGATGCGCCGATTAGCGGTTGGAACCATCGAACTCAGATTGAGTCAAAGCTTCCCGTGATACGCAATCGGCAGTGGCTTCTGGCTTGCCTCGCCTCCCTCGCCATGGTCTGCGGGGCCCCGACAACTGCCCGCGCCGAAAGCGCTGCGGGCGTACCTCCCTATGGTCTTTCGGAGCGCGCCGCACCGCCCGCCTACTTGAAGATGCCGCACCGTTCCGACGGCAAAATGCCATTGCTGCTGTCGCAAACAGGCGTGTTCAGCAACACGCGCGATCTCGTTCCCAACAAGGGCCTCATTCCCTACGATCTCGTCGTGCCTTTTTGGTCCGATGGCGCCGGCAAGCTACGCTGGGCGGCGGTGCCCGCGGAGAAAATAAAATATTCTCCCACAGGCGAATGGACATTCCCCAAAGGAACGGTATTCGTCAAGACTTTTGAACTGCCGACGGATACTGCCAATCCCAGTGCCAAGCGACGCCTCGAGACTCGCCTCCTGGTACGCGATGACCGCGGCGGAGTCTATGGGGTGGATTACAAGTGGAGAGCGGACAACAGCGATGCGGATTTGCTCGAGACGAGCCAGACGCAAGAGATCTCCATCAAGACAGCGGCAGGCGAACCCCACAGCCAGACCTGGTACTACCCAAGCCGCGCCGATTGTCTGGCTTGCCATAATGCGGGAACCGGCGGCGTCCTGGGCGTAAAGGCCCGCCAAATGAATCGAACATTCGCGTATCCCTCAGGAGTCACTGACAACCAGTTGCGTGCCTGGAATCACGCCGGCTTATTCGCGCCGAGTGTGACCGATGCAGAGATTGCCGCTGTGCCGACGCTTGCGCGCGCCGACGATGCGAGCAGAACGCTGCAGGACCGCGCGCGATCGTATTTGGATGCGAATTGCGCGCAGTGCCACCGGCCCGGGGGCACCGTCGCGTATTTTGACGCTCGCTACGAGACTCCATTGGAGAAACAGGAACTCATTGACGGACCCATCTTGATCGATCAGGGCATCGACAAGCCGCGAGTCATTTCGCCGCACGACCCCTGGCGCTCGATCGTTTTCATGCGCGTAAATACCCTCGATGACATCAAGATGCCGCCGATTGCGCGCGAGACCATCGATCAAAGCGGTGTACAGCTGTTGCGGGATTGGATAACGAGCCTACCAGGGCGCGCGGTCCTCGATCCGCCCTCGATGTCACCGAGCGGGGGTAATTTTGCCGAGCCCACACAGATCACCTTGAGCGCTGCGCAACCCGGCGCCGACATACGCTACACGCTGGACGGCAGCGCGCCGAGCCCATCCGACGCGCGCTACGAAGGTCCCATCACTCTTAACGGTCCGACCGTGCTGCGTGCGCGAGCATACAAGGAGGGCTTCACCCGAAGCATCACCGTTCAAGAGGTGTTCATCATCGGCAAGTAGGCGGCGCCTGTGTTGCGCACGCTCGTGTGTTCCGCACGCTCGTGCGTGCCGCCGCTACTGAACGTTGGGGGCTACCGTCACTGCCCAAGGGCTGGTGCCCGCCTTGACGCGTAACACTTCCTTGTTCGAGTCCAGATCGACCACGGACACATCATTCGATGGGCCATTCGCCGAGTACAGGAACTTTCCATCGGGCGAGAGGGCAATTCCCCAGGGGCGAGTTCCCACCTTGATGGAGGCCAGCAATTGATATGTATGGCTGTCGAGCACGGAGATTGTCCCCGCGCGGCCATTGCTGACGTATACCTTCCGACCGTCAAGGGACATTTTTACGCTCATCGGCCGCGAACCGGCAGGTAGTGCGATGACTTTGAGTACTTTGAAATTCACCGTGTCGATGACGTTCAACTCACTGGTGGATTCGGATGGGATGAAGCCGATCTCACCCCCCGGCAGAAAGGCCATGGTTCGCGGGCGCACATTCACTTTGAAATGCCCCACTGTCGCATAGCTCGCCGTATCAACCACATAGACATCGCCGCCGGCTTCACAGGTGACGTAGAAGTGCTTGCCGTTCGGCGCCGTGGCCACTCCCTCGGGTTCCTGCCCGACCGCCACGATGTGCTCCACCTTACCGTTGGCAATATTGATGACGCTAGCCGCCTTCACGTCTTCGTTGGAGACGTATAACTGGGTACCGTCCTTGCTGATCGCAAACTCTTCCGGATCGGAGCCTGCGGAAATCTTGTTCGTCAGCTTCCTTTGCGCGACATCGATGACGCCAATGGCATCGGCCGACTTGTCGGACTTGACCGTATCATCATCGTCGTCGTCCTTGCCCTTGACGAAAATGGGATTCCCCTTGGCATCGAGTTGCGGCGGCGCCGAAATAGGAGTGCCACTCAGCGCCACGTACACGGTCTTGCCATCCGGACTGGCGTGAATGCCGCGCGGACGCTTGCCCACTGGGATCGTCGCGAGTACTTGATTGTCGCTGCCGTTGATGACGGTGACATCCCCGGACTTCTCGTTCGACACATAGATCTGGAAATTCGCGCCCGCATGCACCGTCAGCGGCGAGAGAGCGATCAACATCAAAGCAGGCGTACACAATCTGCGAAACCCAGCAGCACGTAAACGATTAATCATCGCGCTCCCCCTCGGCAAGTTCATTGACATCGAGTATTGGCCCTGCGGGCGGTCAAGTAAACCGCAACCCCGTCGCCTTCACTGGCGAGAAGTATGGGAATGAGCTTGTCAGCGGTATTACATAATGCATCAGAATTAAGCGTATACATTGTTAAAGATAAGGGAAACCCTGCCGAAACCATGAACTATGGCGTCAACAGCACCGAGTGGCCAGCTAAGCCCGGCAGCCACTCCCGAAGATCACAGCACGGCACTGCAGTTTCTGGGCAGTCTGGCGGCTGACGTATCGCGCGGTACCGTCAACCTCCCGTGTTTTCCGGATGTGGTCATCCGCATTCGCGAAGCATTGGCAGATCCTGA
>JAYTXS010000496.1:0-2520 GCA_043742845.1 Gammaproteobacteria bacterium | reverse complement strand
GCCGCTGCCCGATGCCGAATCCCGCCTGGGCATCCGGGCCGAAGGGGCGGATGAGCCCGTAGATCACCACCAAGTACGTGAACATGAGCGCGAATTCTCCGCCGGCAGGCAGCCCGATGCGCAACAGCCGGCCCCAAATCGGCAGCTGCGGGCGCCACGCGCTCACATCGAAGGCTACATATTTCTCCAAGCGGTGGAAGTACATCGCCATCAGAATCACGCCGACGCCGACCGCCAGCGAACTTGCCAGCCCGGCGCCCGCCACCCCCATGGGATGGCCCGTACCCCAGCCCGCGATCAGCACCGGCGCCAGTATCGCGTTCAGAATCACCGTGACTACTTGCACGATCAAGGCCGGCTTGACAATGCCGGTGCCGCGCAACGCCGAACTCATGACCACCAGCGCAAACTGCAGTCCCAGGCTCGGCAGAAACCAATATAAATACTGCGTACCGGCGAGCGCGGTGGCGGCATCAGCACCCAGAGCTTGCATGTAGGAGCGACCCACGGCATAGCCGCACACCAGGGTGAGAGCCGCCCAAGTGGCCGACAACACGAGGCTTTGATTGAAGATCAGGCTCGCGCTTGCTTGGTCCTTGCGGCCGGCCGCCTGAGAGATCAACGCCACCGTTCCCACGCCCAGCACCTGGGTCAACGCAAACACCAGGAAC
Source organism: Gammaproteobacteria bacterium (assembly GCA_043742845.1). GTDB lineage: Bacteria > Pseudomonadota > Gammaproteobacteria > Steroidobacterales > Steroidobacteraceae > Bog-1198. Next base: position 1,849 of record JAYTXS010000496.1, on the reverse strand, counting down.
ATGAAGTTGGCGGCCGCGCCGACGCCCGCGATGGCCGCGCCGCCCAATCCCGCCACGAAGTACAAATCGATGAGGATATAGAGAGTCTGAAAAATCATGCCCGCGGCAATGGGCACCGCCATTTGCACAATATTCTTCGCGATCGGCCCTGTCGTTAAGTCCTTCACTTTGCCTCCCTGGTGAATTGCATTCTGCCATAAGCAATGTAACTGGACGGGTGCGCAAGTGCTACGCTTCTGCGCAGCCCAATGGAGTTTCACAGTGAGTGTTCTTACGACATGACGAACGGCGACCCTGCTGCACAGCGCTACGCAGATACCGAGACCCTGGCGCAAACACTTGCCGCACAAATTAGCGCAAATCTGCTGGCGGCCATCGGTGCACGCGGGACGGCGAGCTTAGTCGTCTCCGGCGGGCGCTCGCCCATCAGGCTGTTCGAGATCCTGCGCAATCAGCCGCTCGATTGGAGCCGCGTCTGCATTGCACTGGCCGACGAGCGTTGGGTCGCCCCCGATGACGCTGCCAGCAACGAGCGCCTGGTGCGCGAACATCTGCTCAAGGATGCCGCCGCCGCCGCCCGCTTCCTGGGCCTCAAAAATGCCGCACCGACTCCGGATTTGGGCGCCGTATCCGCTTGGGAAACCTTCGCCCGCGTGCCTCGGCCGTTCGATACCGTGGTGTTGGGCATGGGCGATGACGGGCACACCGCCTCCCTGTTTGCGCGCTCGCCCAATCTGCCGAGTGCACTGAATCGGAGCGCGGCTGCGGGCTGCGTCGGCATGTGGTCGCCGGAGCCTCCGCAGCCGCGGCTGAGCTTGAATTTGACGGCGCTGCTCGACTCGCGGCGCATCGTGCTCATGATCAGCGGCGAGGCGAAGTGGCGCACCTATGCGGCGGCCTGCGCACCGGGCCCCGAGAACGAGATGCCGGTGCGCGCGGTGCTGCGTCATTCGCGCACGCCGGTCGACGTGATGTGGTCGCCATGAGTGCGATCCCGTGAGCGCGTTACGGCCGCCTACGGCGACAGCGAGCGCTGGACGCGTATGTCGATTCTCAATACTGCGCGGATATTTGGCGCGTCAAATCGGGCCGATTCATCTGCTTACACGTGCGGAAGCAGGAACCGCATAGTTCTGCGCAGCGGCTCCGCGGCGCCCCACAGCAGCTGGTCCCCCACCGTAAAGGCAGATAGGTATTCGCCGCCCATCGCCAGCTTGCGCAGTCGGCCGATGGGTATTGCCATTTTACCGCTGACCGCAGCGGGCGATAGCTCGCGAATCGAAGACTCGCGATCATTGGGTACTACGCGCACCCAATCGTTGCCGCTGGCCACCAATTTTTCGATTTCCGCGAGCGGAAGGTCGTGCTTGAGCTTGATGGTCAGGGCCTGCGAATGGCAGCGCATTGCGCTCACCCTCACGCAGATCCCCTCCACCGGAACGGGGTCGGCTTCGAGTCCCATAATCTTGTTGGCTTCCACGCCCGCCTTCCATTCCTCGCGGCTCTGCCCCGTGCCCAAATCCTTGTCGATCCACGGAATCAGGCTCGCTGCCAGCGGCACGCCGAATTGCGCGTGCGGCAGCTGCGGGCTCGCAAGCGCGGCACTCACGGCGCGGTCGATGTCGAGAATCCGCGACGCGGGGTTCTTTAGTAGAGCGGCCGTCGCACCGTGCAAGGCGCCCATTTGTTCCAACAACTCGCGCATGTGCTTCGCGCCTGCGCCCGATGCCGACTGATACGTCATGGCGCTGATCCACTCGACGATACCCGCCCGCAGCAATCCGCCCACCGCCATCAACATCAGCGATACGGTGCAATTGCCGCCGATGAAATCCTTCAAGCCGCGCTC
>JAYTXS010000495.1:0-3310 GCA_043742845.1 Gammaproteobacteria bacterium | reverse complement strand
CCCGGCGGACGCCGCAGCGCTGCGCTACTTTGAATCCGTGAATGAACGGCTAGACATCGTAGTCGCCGATGTAACTCGACCGGATACCTGGGGGCCGCTGCTCGACGCAATGGACATTACCCACATCGTCCATGGCGCCACCGTGACGCCACTATCGCGCGGTAGCCTGGCGGAGGCACGGCGCGAGCCGGAAGCGGAGCATCCCGGTCGCATCATCAACGTCAATATCATGGGAACGGTAGCTGTGCTCGACTGGGCGCGCACGCGCCGTGTGCTGCCGCGCTTCATCTACGTCAGTTCGGGCGCGGTCTACAAGCACCATGGCCCGGATCGCCCCGGCGAGCCTTTACCGGAAGATGGCTACGTCATGCCGCGGCGGCTGTACGGCATTTCCAAACTCGCCTCTGAGTTGATTACCGAACGCTATGGCGAGCTGTTCGGTTTGTCGAGCACGTCGGTACGCCTATCATCAGTCTACGGCACTCTGGATCGCGTGACCGCGAGCCGAAATTTTCGGCATGTTCCGTATCGCATCGCACACCTGGCCGTGGACGGAGCAAAGCGCGTGCGCGTGAATACTCTGGCCGCGGTCGGCGACTACATACATGTGGAGGACGTGGCGCGCGCCATCGTCGCGTTGCTACGCGTGCCGACGCTGCGCTATAGCACTTATAACATCGCCATGGGGACGACTGCCAGGTTAAGCGACTTGGTGAACTGGGCGGCGGAAAAATATCCTGGTTTCCACGCCGAACTCAGCGCGGCGGGCGACGCCGATATTCTGCAGGATGAGACATTGCGCGACGGCATGTGGGGCGCCTATGACATTGCTCGCATCAGCGCGGAAACAGGCTGGCGGCCGCGGCCGGTGCGCGAGGCTCTGCACGCCTACATGGAGTGGATCGCGGCCGAACGCCGCCTTGGCATATGAGGGTCGCGCATGAATTCCTCTGACACCTATCCCCGAGATCTGATCGGCTACGGTTCAAAGCCGCCGCATCCGCGCTGGCCACGCGACGCGCGGTTGGCGGTCTCCATCGTGCTCAACTATGAGGAGGGTGGCGAGCGCTGCATTCTGCACGGCGACGCGCATTCGGAGACCGTGCTCACCGATGTCGGTGGTGACCTGTTGCCGAACGCTCGCAACCTCAATGTGGAATCGAATTTCGAATACGGCAGCCGTGTCGGATTCTGGGAAATCATGCGCATTCTGCGTGAACGCGGCGTCGAAGCCACGATTTACGCCGTGGGAATGGCCTTAGAGCGCAATCCCGACGTCGTCGCGGAAATCATTGACAGCGGATTCGAGGTCGCCTGCCACGGCCAGCGCTGGATTGACTACCAGTTCGTTGCGGAAGAGACCGAACGCGCCGATATGCTGCGCAACATCGACGGCATCGCTCTGCTCATCGGCCGTCGGCCCGTCGGTTGGTACACAGGCCGCCCCAGCCCCAACACGCGGCGGCTGCTGGTGCAGGCCGGCGGGTTTCTTTACGACAGCGACGCCTACAACGACGACCTCCCCTACTGGACCCGCGTGGGCGAGCGCGCGCATCTCGTGCTGCCCTATACCTTCGACAATAATGACAGCCGCCTGCAGCGCGGCGGCGACTTCGCCACGGGGGATGAGTTCTATACGTACTGCCGCGACGCCTTCGACTGGCTGTATCGGCAGGGAGCCGACGGCCGGCCACGCATGATGACCGTCGGCCTGCACGGACGCATCATCGGTCGCCCGGGCCGGATCGGAGCCCTGGTGCGCTTATTGGATCACATGCAGCGCCATGAGGGCGTGTGGTTCAGCAGCCGCGAGGGCATCGCACGGCACTGGATTGCGCATCACCCGGCGCCGGAGACTCATTCTTGAAATCAGGACCTCCGTCGTGAACATGAGGCGAGCGATGCCGCGTGGCCCAAACAGCAGGACTGGGAAGGACTGAAGCGTTCCGTGGGTGGCCGGTGATGGAAGTGCAATCGCCGCTTAAGCAGTGCCTGGCGGCACCCACGAGCGCCGATTGCGCGCAGGTTTTCACCGAATTACGCAAACCCTAGTCCATCGGCGACGAGCCTGGACTCACGCAGACGCTGGGCTGGGTAGACGCTTGGAATTTTGCACCCAGTATTTATGCCGTGGCTGCCGCGAGCACCGGCGACGTGGTCGCCGCAGTGAATTTTGCGCGCACCAGAAACTTGCGCCTGGTCGTCAAGGGGGCCGAGCTGCGCAAAGTCGTACCGAACTTTGCGTGCTACATCTCAGAAAGCAACTTCTTCGAGACGCAATGGCAGAGCGCATTTTGGGGAGCCAATTACCAAAGACTACCTAAGGTGAAGGCCCGCTACGATCCCGAAGGGCTGTTCTTCGTCCACCACGGCGTCGGCAGCGAGTCTTGGAGCGCCGACGGTTTCACGCGGCTCGCCTGAATCGCCCGATGTCTACACGCTGCGGATCGTCCCGCCGTCGACGCGAATGACGCCTCCGGTCATATACGAGGCGCGCGAACTCGCCAGAAATGCCGCCACCGCCGCGAATTCCGCGGTGTCGCCGTAGCGCCCGGCGGGTATGGTGGCGCGCGCGTCTTTTTCCACCTGTGCGATGTCCAGGCTCTCGCGCTGGGCGCGTCCCTGATCCAACTCGGCGACTCTATCCGTGGCAATGCGCCCGGGGGCGATACAGTTGACGGTGATGCCTTCCACCGCCACTTCACTGGCCAGTGTCTTGCACCAGCCGACCAGCGCGGCGCGCAGAGCATTCGAAATACCGAGATTGGGAATCGGCTGAATCACTCCCGATGAAACCACCGCGAGGATGCGGCCGAAACCGCGAGCGCGCATGCCGGGCAACGCCAGACGGGTCAGGCGGATGGCGCTCAAGAACATGGATTCGAATTGCTTGCTCCACACCGCATCCGTGGTATCAGAGGCGGGGCCCGGGGGCGGCCCGCCCGTGTTCAGCACCAGAATATCCACTTCCGCAAGCAGCTTTGCGAGGGCATCGATCGACGATCCATCGCTTAGATCGCAGACGCGCGCAGTGATCGAACCGCGGCCGCCCGAACTCGAGGATACCAAATCATTCAATCGTTCGAGGTTGCGCGCCACTGCTACCACCTGCGCGCCTTCGGCAGCCAGGGTCGATGCGATTGCCCGGCCCAGCCCGCGCGAGGCGCCGGTCACCAGTGCCTGTCGATTCTCAAGTCCTAGATCCATCAGCCAGTGTACCGCAGGGCTGGCGGGGAGTCGGCTATCCGATCAACGATCTTAGCTTTTGAGTGCGGGTGCCGGACGTGATTTCAGCAGCCCGGCACAAGAG
>JAYTXS010000494.1:0-9016 GCA_043742845.1 Gammaproteobacteria bacterium | reverse complement strand
GGATCTCGAAGCTCAGCGCATAATCGGCGATTGCCGTCAAAATGGCATCCGGCGCGGGACGTTCGGCCGACTTTATATCGTGGGACATGGCAGATTGCGACTCTCTTTGGGTGGATGCGGCCGTCAAGGTTGCGGCCAGTTGGGGTAGCCGCGTTACGGGCGCTGCGCCAGCGGCACGAAGGGGAGATTTTCAGGGCCGGTATAGTTCGCGCTCGGACGGATGATCTTTCCGTCTTCACGCTGTTCGATGACGTGCGCCGCCCAGCCTGATGTGCGGGCGATGACGAACAGCGGCGTGAACATGGCGGTCGGCACTCCCATCAAGTGGTACGACACCGCCGAGAACCAGTCCAGATTCGGGAACATTTTCTTGATTTCGTGCATCACCGATTCAATTCGCTCAGCGACGTCGAATCCTTGCATGTCGTTGGCCTCGCGTGCCAGCTTGCGCGCAACCTCTTTGATGATCTGATTGCGCGGATCGGAAATCGTATAGACAGGATGGCCGAAACCGATGATCACTTCTTTGTCGGTAACCCGCCGGCGTATATCAGCCGCGGCCGCATCCGCGGTGGAGTAGCGGCTTTGGATGTCGAAAGCAACCTCGTTGGCGCCGCCATGCTTCGGACCGCGCAGCGCGCCGATGGCGCCGGTGATGCACGAATGCAGATCGGAGCCGGTACCGGCAATCACTCGCGCGGTAAAAGTGGAGGCATTGAATTCATGCTCGGCATACAGGTTCAGCGAGGTGTGCATGGCGCGCACCCAGGACGCGGCGGGCTTGCGACCATGAAGCAGGTGCAAGAAATGCGCGCCGATGGAGTCGTCGTCGGTTTGCACGTCAATGCGCCGCCCATCGCGCGCGTAGTGGTGCCAATAACAGAGCATGGAGCCCAAACAAGCCAGCAAGCGGTCGGCAATGTCGCGCGCGCCGGCGCTCTGGTGATTATCGGCCTCCGGCAGACAGCAGCCCAGCGCCGAGACCCCGGTGCGTAGCACGTCCATCGGGTGGCTGGTGGCCGGCAACTGCTCAAGCACGGTGCTTACCGCGGCGGGCAATACTCGCAGCGCCTTGAGCTTGGCTTTGTAGGCCGCCAGCTGCGCGAAGTTCGGCAGTTTTTCATGAACCAGCAGGTAGGCGATCTCTTCGAACTCGCATTCCGTCGCGATGTCCAGAATGTCATAGCCGCGATAATGCAAATCGTTGCCGGTTCTGCCGACGGTGCACAGGGCGGTGTTTCCTGCCGTCACGCCGGACAATGCGACGGATTTTTTGGCTTTGAAGGCGCCGGTTTGGGCTTGTGCGTCAGGCATATTCATCTCCTGAACGTTGCGCTACTTTGTCTTTGCCGGCGGCAAATAGCTCGTCGAGCTTCGCTTCGTAGGCGTGGTAATCGAGGTATTTATACAAATCTGCTCGAGTCTGCATGAGATCGAGCACGTTCTTTTGAGTGCCGTCCCGGCGAATCGCTTGAAAGGTCTTGAGCGCCGCGGCGTTCATGGCGCGATAAGCGGAACAGCAATGCAACACGATATCCACTCCGACCGCGCCCAGCTCCTCGCGCGTATACAAAGGTGTGTGGCCGAATTCGGTGATGTTGGCCAGAATCGGCACCTTGACGGCATCCTTGAATCGCCGGTACATGGCAAGCTCGGTCATGGCTTCGGGAAAAATCATGTCCGCCCCCGCCGCGACGCAGGCGATGGCTCGTTCGATAGCCTTGTCGATGCCTTCCACCGCCAAGGCATCGGTGCGCGCCATGATGACGAATTCGGAATCGGTACGCGCATCGACGGCTGCTTTGACCCTATCGACCATTTCCTGCTGCGTAACGACTTCCTTGCCCGGCCGGTGACCGCATCGTTTCGCCTGAACCTGATCTTCGATGTGCAATCCGGCAGCACCGAATTTGATGAAGGACTTGACGGTGCGGGCAATATTGAACGCCCCGCCCCAACCGGTATCGGCATCCACCAGCAGCGGAAGCGAACAGGCATCGGTGATGCGGCGTATATCGATCAGCACATCGTCCAGGGTGCTGATCCCTAAGTCCGGGACGCCCAAAGAATTCGCGGCAACGCCTCCACCCGACAGGTACAGCGCTTTGAAGCCGCAGGCGGCGGCCATTCTTGCGGCATAGGCGTTGATGGCGCCGACCACTTGCAGCGGGCTTTCCTCGGTGAGCGCCACACGCAATCGAGCTCCCGGAGATACGGCTAACTTCTGCGTCATACGCGCCCCGCCACCGGGATCAAGGCGCCGGTTAGCGCACTTGCCTCGTCGGAGACCAAGAACGCGATGACCTCAGCCGCCTCGGCCACAAAGACTTTGCCCGATAAATTCATGCGATGATTATCCTCGATTCTGCAATGCGCTCAGAGTGACCAAAACGCTCAAAATTCTTGAGCAATACTGCAACACCTGCGGCCCTCACACGACACGAGCCGCGGCCGCGCGCCGGTTAACGCTGCGACGTCCGGCGAAATTCGCCGGGAGATGCCCCGGTCCACTTGCGAAACGCACGGTGAAAGGCGCTACGCTCGGAGAATCCCAGCTCCAGCGCGATATCCATGACGCTGCGGCTCGAGTGACTCAAGTAGCCGATGGCAAGATCCCTGCGCAAATGATCCTTGATCGATTGGTACGACTCGCCTTCCTCGTGTAACCGGCGGCGTATGGTCGCCGGAGTCATATTCAACTCCTCGGCCAGTTGCTCGAAATCCGGCACTTCACTGGGCAGGCATTGGCGCAGCCGTCGCCGAACTCGAGCAGTTAGACTACTGCCGTTCTTGTACTTTATGAGAATACTCTCAGGCGCCGTGCGCAAAAACTCCTTGATTGAGCGCTCATTCTGCACGACAGGCAGATCCAGGTAACTGGCGTCGAAGGCGATCAGCGTGTGCGGCTGATCGAAGCTCAGATCCGCAGAATACATCAGCCGATATTCGGCGCTATGCAAAGGCTCAGGGTAGCTGAACGCGGTGCGCAGGATCGGAATGCGCCGACCGATCAGCCAGCAAGATACCCCGTACAGCAACATCAGCAACAGTTCGTGCGCAAATACGCGCTGGCTCGCCCCGGCAACCCGTTCGTGCAGCACGATCCTTGCCTCATTCACGTCGCGCTCGCAGCGGCCGGAAATGTCATCGAGGATCAGTGCGTAGAAACGCAGGCTACGGTCGAGCGCTTGACCCAAGGTTTTGCAAGCCACTGCCGCATGGCAGAGCATGGCGAAGGTTCCGGCCTTCATGCGGCGCGAATCCTGGCCGAAGAATTCGTCGTCCAGGGCGAGAGCGATGGTGCGCCACAGGGCGCCGTAGTGCTCCGCGGAGACACGCGCCTGGGGCACCTGCAGAAGGCTGGAGGACAGCCCTACATCGGCGAGGAATTCATCAGCACTTAAATTCCGGGCCTTGAGGCTTTGCAGCGCCGCAGCGACGAAGCAGATGGCGATTGTGCCCGGTTCAGCCGGCCGCGAGCCTGCCGCCGCGGCCGCACGACTCTCGGGGACCGGCAGGGTGTTGCCTATTCGCCTGCGCATTCTTGGTGGTTTGGGCACAAGGTGATCGCTACCAGGGCTCTATAGCTTACGCGATACGGTAAACTATGCTATGCGCTGATTCTGCGCACGTTAACGACCCAAGGAATAACATGAGCTCCCACGCCGCCCCGCTGACCCGCCCGATTCCCACCGTCAAAATGCTGCTCGACGGCAAGTTCATCGAATCGAGTTCCGGCGAATGGCACGACGTCGTGAATCCTGCGACGCAGGAAATCCTGGCACAGGTCCCGTTTGCTACTGATGCCGAAATCGAGACAGCCATTGCCTCGGCCAAGCTCGCCTATAAAACCTGGAAAAACACGCCGTTGGCAGCGCGCGCGCGCATTATGCTCAAGCTGCAGGCGCTGGTGCGGGAACACATGAGCCGCATCGCCGCGACTTTGAGCGCGGAACAGGGCAAAACACTGGCGGATGCCGAAGGCGACGTGTTCCGCGGCCTCGAGGTAGTCGAACATGCTTGTTCTATAGGCAGTTTGCAATTGGGTGAGTTTGCCGAAAACGTCGCCGGCGGCGTGGACACCTACACGCTGCGCCAGCCCATAGGCGTATGCGCCGGGATCACCCCCTTTAATTTTCCGGCCATGATCCCGCTATGGATGTTTCCGATGGCGATCGTCTGCGGCAATACATTCGTGCTCAAGCCCTCCGAGCAGGACCCACTCACCCCCATGTTGCTGGCAGAACTCGCGCTCCAGGCGGGTGTGCCTCCAGGGGTGCTGAACATCATCCACGGCGGCAAGCGCGCGGTCGATGCCCTGTGCACACATCCGGATATTGCCGCCGTCTCCTTCGTGGGCTCCACCGCGGTGGGCACCCATGTCTACAACCTGGCGTCGCAGCAAGGCAAGCGCGTGCAATGCATGATGGGCGCCAAGAACCACGCCGTCGTCATGCCGGATGCCAACAAAGAACATTCGCTCAATGCCCTGGTCGGAGCCACTTTTGGCGCCGCGGGTCAGCGATGTATGGCTACTTCCGTGACCGTGCTGGTCGGCGAGGCGCGGAAATGGATACCGGATATCGTGGCCAAGGCGAAGACCCTCAAGGTCAACGCAGGCGTGGAAAAGAATACGGATTTGGGGCCGGTAGTCTCGAAGAACGCTAAGAACCGCATTCTCGGACTGCTCGAGGACGGCATCAAAGAAGGCGCCAAGCTCGAATTGGACGGCCGCGCCATCACGGTACCGGGCTATGAGAAGGGCAACTTCATTGGCCCGACCATTTTCTCCGGCGTGACGCCCGCCATGAAGATTTACACCACGGAGATATTCGGGCCTGTCATGGTCATCGTCGGCGTAAACACCTTGGATGAGGCGATTGCCCTCGTCAACCATAATCCTTTCGGCAACGGCACCGGCATATTCACGCAGAGCGGCGCCGCCGCCCGCAAGTTTCAAAACGAGATCGACGTAGGCCAGGTTGGAATCAACGTGCCCATTCCAGTCCCAGTGCCGGTTTTCAGCTTCACCGGATCGCGCGGCTCGAAGCTCGGCGATCTCGGGCCCTATGGCAAACAAGCGGTGCAGTTCTACACACAGACCAAGACCATCACGACGCGCTGGTTCGACGATAGCAGCGTGTCCACCGGAGTCAATACGACCATTAGCCTCAAATAAAAATCGAGTGACAGCGGCGGGCGGCAACGTGGAAGTCTTGCGTGACGTGCGCAATCACATTGCGTTCATCACTTTGAACCGACCCGGCGCACTCAACGCCCTATCGCTCGGCATGGTCGTTGAACTGCGCGCCATGCTCGGTAGCTATGCCGCCGACCCGCATGTGCATGCCGTCTTGGTCAGAGGCGCGGGCGACAAAGCCTTTTGCGCGGGCGGCGACATCCGGGCGCTGTATCAAAGCTTTAATGGCTCCGGGACATTACACCTCGAGTTTTTCGCCGCGGAATACCCGCTCGACTACCTGCTTTATTCCTACCCCAAGCCCTACCTGGTACTGCTGGACGGCATCACCATGGGTGGCGGAATGGGTATTGCCCAAGGCTCGACCTTGCGAATCGTCGGGGAGCGTACTCGAATGGCGATGCCGGAGGTGGCAATAGGATTCTTTCCCGATGTGGGCGGCAGCTATTTTCTGTCGCGTCTGCCGGGTGCGCTCGGAATTTACCTCGCGTTGACCGGCTCGCAGATTCGTGGCGCCGATGCGCTCTATTGCCGGTTAGCCGATGTGTACCTGCCGCCGCAAGCTATCGCCTCGCTCGCCGAGGATTTGGCGGGATTGACTTGGAGCGATGACCATCCATCCGACGTACGGCGTTTCATTCACGCCCGGGCCGCGGTGGGCCGGGAGGCGCCGACTTTAAGCGAGTTGCGGCCCGCCATTGACGATCACTTCATGCGCCCTACCGTCGCGGGCATCTTAAACTCGCTGCTATCGGAAACCCGCGCCGAGTACACCGATTGGGCGCAGCAGACCCTCAAGCTTCTGCGCAACCGTTCTCCCACCATGCTGTGCGTGACCTTGAGCCAATTGCAGCGCGGCAAAGGAATGAATCTCGCAGAGTGTTTTCGTATGGAGCTGTCGATGACGCAGCACTGTTTCGCGCAGGGCGATTTTATGGAAGGCGTGCGCGCGCTGCTCATCGACAAGGATAATGCGCCGAAATGGCAGCCGAACCGTATTGAGGACGTCACGCACGACATGATTGACGCCTTCTTCAAGTAACTAGCCCCCGTCACCCAGGAACACTTTCATGCAATTAAAAGAATCGCACGCCGTCGTCACCGGAGGCGCATCGGGCCTTGGCCTCGCTGTCGCCACTAGGATCGTGCTGGCCGGGGGCAAAGTCACCCTGCTGGATGTCAATGCCGCGCAAGGCAACGCCGCCGCGGCCACACTCGGCGAGCACGCCGCCTTCGTCGCCACCGACGTCACTGACGAAGTCGCGGTCAATAGCGCCATCGATCGCGCCCGCGAGCGCATGGGCTCCATCAATACGGCCGTCAATTGTGCCGGTATCGGCATGCCCGCGCGGTTGGTCGGCAAGCAAGGCGCCATGGCCGGTGCATTTTTCCGCAAGATGATTGAGATCAATTTGGTCGGCACGGTATTGGTGTCGAAGGCTGCCGCGGTAGCGATGCAGCTGAATCCACCGAATCCCGCCGGCGAGCGAGGTGTAATCATCATGACGGCGTCAGTCGCCGCCTTCGACGGTCAGATCGGTCAGGTGGCGTATTCGGCCTCAAAGGGCGGCATTGTTGCCATGACGCTGCCGATGGCCCGCGAGTTAGCCTCATCGGGAATCCGAGTCATGACCGTTGCCCCAGGAATTTTCGCGACGCCCATGCTGAAGGCTCTGCCGCAGGAGGCCCAAGACTCTCTGGGTCGACAGACACCCTTCCCACCCCGGCTCGGCGAGCCCGATGAGTTCGCCGCCATGGTGGGCCATATCATCGAGAACACCATGCTCAACGGCGAAACCATTCGCCTGGATGGCGCGATCAGGATGCAGCCGCGGTAACGACAGTCGCACTGCAGCGTAAGCGGTAACACCTCGGGAGCTACCGTAGCCCTGATGGAGCACCGTCGCGGCCGTGATCAGGTGTCCCGGGAAAACGTACGCCCTGGTCATTTTAGGCGCAACCCAATCAGGGGAACCCTTAAAGAAATCCAAAACCTTGCCGATACGGCTGTATCTCGCCGGGAAAAAGGCTTTACGTTATGTCCAATGCCCAACTTGCTCCTACCTATCAATCCGATACGCCGTCCGACAGATTCGGCGGCGGCAATGCAATGGCCGCGGCGCGCAGCGCGGGAATGGCATTTTTGTCTTCACTAGCCACTGAGTTGTCCGGTGGGACAGTTGATCTGCCCTGCTTCCCCGAAATCGTGGTGCGAGTTCGTCAAGCCTTGGATAACCCAAAAATGAAGCCTGAGGAGGCGGTGACGATCGTCGGTGCGGAGCCGCGCTTGGCCGCCAAACTCTTACATATCGCTAACTCTGCCGCATTTAACCCGTCGGGAAAGCCACTAGCCGATTTGCGTTCGGCAATCACGCGCCTCGGGTATCAACAGGTGCAAAGCGCAACGATGGCTTTTGCAATTCAGCAGATGAAGAACGCAGAATCCTTGCGTGGAATCGCGCAGCCTTTGAGCGAATTATGGAAACAAAGTATCGCTGTTGCATCCATCGCTCAGGTCGTCGCGAGACGCACGAAAGTGCGTCCCGATGAGGCGTTTCTCACCGGACTTCTGCACGGAATTGGACGCCTGTATATCATGGTGCGCGCCACCCGGCAGGCATCATTGACTGAGAATGAGGCCTTCATGGATCTCGTCTCCGGCTGGCACGCGGGTATCGGTAAAGCGGTAATCGAGAACTGGGGGTTTGCCGAGACTATGGCCGAGGCGATCGGCATGCAAAGAGATTACGATGCGCAACACAAGCACGCAGCGACCTTATCTGACATCTTGATCGTTAGTGTGGTGCTAAGCGACTTGCTGCAGGAGCCATTGCCTCGAGTGCCGGACACGAGTGGCATCTTTGCATTTCAGTCCGTCGGACTCACGGAAGCCGACTGCGCCGCGGTACTCACTCATGCGCAGTACCAGCTCGGCGCGTTACACGAAGCCTTAGGCTGCTAAAAACACCGACGTACCCCATCGCCACCCGGCTGATGGTCAGCGTATTCCCATGCAAATGATGGATGCCGCACCGGAGGCCGAAACACGGGAAAAAGGTATTCTTCGCTGGAGGTATTAAATGTCACAAAGATCCCTTTGGCGCGGCGCAATCTCATTCGGGCTCGTGTACGTCCCGGTGGAATTATATTCCGCCTCACAGGAACGCAGCCTATCTCTCCACTTTCTCGATAGCCGAGATTTTGCGCCGGTCGGCTATGAGTGCATCAACAAGAGGACAGGAAAAGCGGTGGAATGAAAGCACATCGTCAAGGGCTATGAGTATCAGAAAGGGCAATACGTGGCATTGTCGGACGCGGATTTCAGGCACGCTAACGTGAAGGCCACTGAGACCATAGACATTGCGAACTTCACCGCTCTGGCCGATATTTCACCCGAATTCTATGACACCCCGTACTACCTGAGTCCCGCCAAAAAGGTGGTGAAAAGGTATACGCGCTGCTGCACGAAACATTGCGGGCATCGCAGAAATCGGCGGTGGCGAGTTTCGTGATGCGCGGCAGACAGCACGTCTGCGTCATCATCCCTGGCCAACGCGCCATGATGCTGACCACGCTGCGATTCGCTGATGAGCTATTGCCCCCCGCTAAACTGACTGCTGCGACCCCGAAATCGTCGAACCTCACAGCCGGCGAACGTACTATGGCGAAAAAGCTCGTGGATGAGATGACTTCCCCTTGGAAGCCGCAGCAATTCCATGATTCCTATCGCGAAGATCTTATGCGGCGCATTCGCACCAAGATCAAGAAGAAGCAGACACACTCGCCGGCATCGGAACCCGAAGAATCGGCGCGCCC
>JAYTXS010000493.1:0-4630 GCA_043742845.1 Gammaproteobacteria bacterium | reverse complement strand
CGTGGGCTAAGTTAATCTCGTGCACCAGTTTCGACCCCCAAGGTACTGAGCGAAAAAGGAAAATAGACTGTGTGGTCGTTCGGCAAAAGATATCGTCCGCTGTTGGGACTTGACATAACCACCTCGTCGGTGAAGCTCATCGAGCTCACGATGTCGGGTGGCCAGTATCGCGTTGAGTCGTATGCCGCGGAACCCACGCCGCACAACGCCATCAACGAAAAAGCGATCGTCGACGCAGAAGCCGTCGGCGAAGCGATCCGCCGTGCCGTGAAGCGCTCGGGTGCGAAAAGCAGGCTCGCCGCGATCGCGATCTCGGGCGATGCCGCGATCACGAAAGTAATTCAAATGCCGAAGAATCTCGGCGACAACGAACTCGAAGGTCAGGTCGAGATGCAGGCCGACCAATACATTCCGTTTCCGATGGAGGAGGTCAGCTACGACTACCAGGTCGTGGGCCCGTCAGAAAAGGACCCGGAAATGCTGGACGTACTCCTGGTCGCAACGCGCACCGAGAACGTCGAGCAGCGCCAGGCGGCGGTGCAGGCCTCGGGACTCACCGCGCAGCTGGTGGACGTCGAAGCCTTCGCACTCGAAAACGCCTGTGCACTGATGCGTCACCAGATGCCGGACGGCGGTATCGACCGCACGGTTGCGGTGGTGGATTTCGGCGCCAGCAGCACCACCTTCAGCGTGCTGCGCGACATGCGGGTCATTTACACCCGCGACTTCGCCTTCGGGGGGCAGCAGCTCACCGAGGAAATCATGCGCACCTACGGTTTGAGCATGGAAGAAGCCGGCCGTGCCAAGAAAGAAGGCGGTCTGCCGAGCAACTATCAACCGGAAGTACTCGATCCTTTCATCGACGACATGACGCAGCAGGTCAGCCGTTCGCTGCAGTTTTATCTGGCGTCCGGCAGCGGCCGCTCGCAGCCCGATCAGATATTGATCTGCGGTGGCTGCGCCAACATACCGGGCGTTGCGGAGGTGATCTCCAGCCGCGTCGGCGTGCCGGCGGACAAAGGTGACCCGCTCGGCAACATGAAAGTGTCATCTAAGGCAAAAGCCCAAGCTGTGGCGCGCGACGCCACGGCATTACTCACAGCCTGCGGCCTTGCGCTGCGAAGCTTCGACTAAAGAGCAGCCATGCCGCGTATCAACCTACTTCCCTGGCGCGAACAAGAACGCAAAGTCCGACGTCGCGAGTTCATGGTCGCCGCAGGCGGCGCCGTTATCGCAGCCGTCGTGCTGATCGGTGTTGGCAAGCTGCTGTACGCGGGCTGGACCGATACGCAGATCGAGAAGAACAACATCCTGAAGAAGGAAATCGTGAAGCTCGATGCGCAGATCGCCGACATTCAGGATCTCGAGAACCGCAAGCAGCGACTGGTCGCGCGCATGGAAATCATCGAGAAACTGCAGCGCAAGCGGCCCGAGATTGTGCATCTGTTCGATGAAGTCGTCAAAACAGTTCCCGAGGGCGTTTATCTGACGGCCATCAAGCAGACGGGCAATAAACTCGAGATTCACGGCGTCGCCCAGTCGAGCACGCGCGTGTCTACTTTCATGCGCAATATCGATTCGTCGGTATGGATGGATAACCCGGAGCTGCAGGTGGTCGAGTCCGCGAAGGATTCACCGACAGGTGGCTCGAACTTCACTCTTACCAGCAACGTGGTCGGCGTGGATCTCGACAACGGCGGCGAAACAACGGTTAAGAAGGTTGCGGCGAAATGAATTTTTTCGATCAGCTACGGACTCTTGATCCGCGCGACGTCGGCCGCTGGCCGCTGCCGATACGCGGCTTCTTTATCGGCGTGATATTTGCGGTATTCGCGGCTCTCGGATGGTACATGTTCGTTTGGAACGACGATCGCCCGGTGCTGCAAAAGGCCGAAGCCGACGAACTTGATCTGCGCGGCCAGTTCGAGAGCAAGCAGCAGCGCGCCGCCAATCTCGACGCCTACAAAGTGCAGCTTGCGGAAATGGAGCGCAGTTTCGGCGCCATGCTGCGGCAGTTGCCGGGCAAGACCGAGGTGCCGAATCTCCTGGTGGACATCTCGCAAACCGGCCTCGCCGCCGGCCTGCAGGAAAAACTGTTCCAACCCGGCAGCGAGAAGGGCAACGGCTTCTACGCCGAACTGCCGATCAGAATCAAGTTGGTCGGGAGCTATCACGACTTCGGCAGCTTTGTGAGCGGCATCGCCGCACTGCCCCGCATCGTGACCTTGCATGACATTCAAATCGCGCCGGTAGATTCCAAGAGCGGCTACGACAACCTAACGATGGACGTTACAGCGAAAACGTACCGATACATCGAAGACGAGGGCGGCGCCCACCCGGCGAAGAAAAAGACGGGAGGCGCGACGTGAGCAACACCGGGAACGCGGGAAAGGCACGCGTCGCGATCAATACGCGTATAGCGAGAAATGTAGGCGCGGCAAGCAATGCGCGCGCAGCGGGCATCATCGCTCTAGCCCTAGCCGGCATGGTGGCCGGCGGCTGTTCCGGCGGTCAATCGGACCTGCAAAAGTGGATTTCAGACACCAAGAAAAAGCCCGGCGGGCGCATCCAGGCGCTGCCGGAAGTGAAGCCCTACGAGACTTACGTGTACAGCGCGGCAAGGCTGCGTTCGCCCTTTCAGCCGGTGGGCGCAGGCGGCGCCAACGGTCAGAACTTGCGCCCCAGTTCGCGACGCAACCGCGAGTTCCTCGAAGGCTTTTCGCTCGACACGCTGCGCATGGTCGGAACCTTCAAGGTGGGCAGCAGTTTTTATGGACTTGTGCAATCCAAGGACGGCCTGGTGCACAAAGTTCAGCCCGGCAATTACCTCGGGCAGAACGATGGCAAGGTGACTGAAATTTCGGGCGGAAAAATTAGCCTCGTCGAGATCATTCCGGATGGTCTCGGCGGCTATATCGAGCGACCCGCCTCATTGGCACTGTCCGAATGAGGCCTCCAGGGAGTAAAGCATGATTAGATTTAAGATACGAACGGCGATGATCAGCGCGATGGCGCTCCTCGCCTTGGGCGCAATCAACCTCACGGCGCAGGCCGCGGATCCGCTCAAGCTCGAGTCAATCGACGTTCAGACCTTGTCGGGTCAACAGGTGCAGCTGAAACTGCACATGAGCGGTCCGGCCCCCGAGCCGTTGCCCTTCACAATCGACAAGCCGGCGCGCATCGCGTTCGACTTGCCGAACACCAGCCTCGCGTTGGCGTCGCGCCGCATAGACGTACGTTCAGGCGGCGTCGATACGGTGCTGGCGGCGGAGGCCAATGGCCGCACGCGCTTGGTGGTCAACGTAGACAGCTTGATGCCCTACACGACCAAGGTCGACGGCAACACCATCATCGTGACTCTCGGTGGCCAGCCGGGCGACTCGGCAAAGCAGGCGGCAATGGCGAAGGCCGGCTCCGGTGCAGGTGCTGCCGTCACCGAGCGGGCCATCCGCACCATCGATTTCCGTCGCGGTGCCGACGGCACCGGCCGCGTGATCGTTCAACTGACCGATCCGCGCACCCCCGTCAATGTGCGCCAAGAGGGCAATCAAGTCGTGGTCGATTTCGCAGGCACGCTGATGCCGAAGAATCTGATGCGCCGCTACGACGTCATGGATTTCGCAACACCGGTGCAAAACGTCGATGCACTGCGGGTCGAGGGCAGTTCGCGCTTGGTAATTACCGCGCAGGGCGACTTTGAACAGCTCGCCTACCAATCGGACAATCAGTACACCATCGAAATCAAGCCGTCGTTGAAGCGCGCCAATGCGGAAGAAAAGAAAGAGTACACGGGCGAGCGTCTGACCTTGAATTTCCAGGACATCGATGTGCGTTCGGTATTGCAGCTGCTCGCCGATACCAGCGGCCAGAATATCGTGGTCAGCGACTCGGTGACCGGCAACCTGACGTTGCGGCTGCAGAACGTGCCTTGGGACCAAGCGCTCGATATCGTTCTGCGCACCAAGGGCTTGGATAAGCGGCGGCAGGACAATGTCATCATCATCGGTCCCACGGCGGAACTCGCCTCGCGGGAAAAGGCCGAGCTCGCCGCCCGCAGGGAAGTGCAGGAGTTGTCGCCGACGCGCACCGAATTCATGCAGGTCAACTATGCGAAGGTCGCGGACCTGGCGAAACTGATCCGACCCAGTGGCGGCGGCACGGGCTCGGTCAACTCCATGTTGTCGTCCCGCGGCACCCTGTCCATCGACGAACGCACTAATACGCTGCTGGTGCAGGATACGGCCGACAAGCTGACCGACATAAGGCGGCTGGTGCAGACCTTGGATGTGCCCGTCAAGCAAGTATTGATCGAAGCGCGCATCGTGATCGTGAGCGATACCTTCGAGCGCGACTTGGGCGCCAAATTCGGCGTCACCAGCGCACAAAAGAACGGCAGCAACGGTCTGTTGTCCGTGACCGGCAACGGCGCGGGCGCCGACGGCATGACTCAGTCCGGTATTGGCAATCTCGCATCGTCGGGCAAGGTCACTCCGGTAACGGCCCCCATCCTCGATAATCGCTACCAGGTCAATCTGCCCGCGGCGCACACCAACGGCAGCATCGGACTGTCATTGCTGGGCGGCAGTTATATCGTCGATCTGGAATTGACGGCGGCGCAAAACGAAGGCAA
>JAYTXS010000492.1:0-3969 GCA_043742845.1 Gammaproteobacteria bacterium | reverse complement strand
GCCGCTTGTTCGAGTCCGCCCGTTCATTCTGCCCAGCCGGCAGCAGCCGAACCTCCATCACCCAACCCTACCTCACCAGCACCGACCGCCGTTTGCGCTCCAGAGATTCACGTCGATGACACCTGGACGTACCGGATCCTGGATGGGTTCACGCACGAGCCTCAGGGCGAGGTCACCCACCGAGTGATAGAAGTCGCGGAATCGCAAATCGTGACTCAATTGCGGGGCAGCAAGAGCGGTAAAACGAGTCTCAGATATTTCACTCGCGACTGGAACATTCTTGACGCAGGCGAGCTGAAGTCGCAAATAACGACTTGGTACGCGCCCGCCGTGCGGCGGTTCGTGCGCCGGCAGGTCACCGCCAGCAGAGACGGCCGCGTGCGCAGCAAATCCGAAGATGTCCTCATCGAGTACGGCAAAGCGGCCGTGCACTAGGCGACCGGAATTATCCAGCCCTGCAGCTGATTCTTCACGATGGACGCCAGCACCTGAGCATGGCGATCATCATCGTTCAAAGCGGGCACCAGCGTCAACCGCTCGCCGCCCATTGCCAAAAACTTATCGCGGTATTCGATGGCGACTTCTTCCAGCGTCTCCAGGCAATCCACCGCGAATGACGGCGACACCACGGTCAACTTGGCGATGCCGCGCTCGGCTAACACCTTGAGGGTGTCTTCCGTATAGGGCTGCAGCCACACTACAGAACCGAATCTTGATTGATAGCAGTGCGACCACTCTTCCAGCCCCAGCCCCAGGCGTTGCACCACAAGGCGCGTGGTGGTTTCGGCCTGCCGCTGATAGGGGTCCCCTTCGGCGACATAGACGGCGGGAATTCCATGGTAAGAGAACAGCAAGTGCGAACGCTCGCCAACCTCGAGCCAATGCTGCCGGATTTTCTCAGCCAACGCCTCGATGTAGCCCGCATCATCGTGATAGTCATTGACGAACCGGGTCTGCGGCAGCCAGCGCCAGCGCTGCAAGGCGTCGGTGGTGCGATCGAATACCGATCCTGTCGTGGATGAGCAGTACTGTGGATAGAGGGGCAATACCAAAAGCTTCCTCACGCCCTGCTCCGCCAAGGAACGGACGGCCGCCTCGATACTTGGATTGCCGTAAGTCATCGCCAGCGCCACGCGCACGCCATCGCCGCAGCTGTCCTGCAGTAGAGTGGCGAGCTTGGCGGCAAGGCCGGCCGAATACACGGCCAGCGGCGAGCCGCCGCGCAACCAAATCTTGCGGTACTTACGCATCGTTCGAAGGGGCCGCAACGGCAGTACCACGCCGTACAGCAGCGGCAGCCATACCAGCCGGGATGTGTTGATGACACGGCGGTCGCTCAAGAATTCGCGTAAATAGCGCTGCACCGCGAAGTAAGAAAGTGAATCCGGCGTGCCGAGGTTGACCACCAGCACGCCGACGCGTGCGGGCATCGCTCCAGCGCTATCCGACTGCGCCGCGGCGCGATAATAAGCCATTACCTGTCCCTTATGCTTGAGTCGACCCACAGTATACTGCCTGGGTGACGAAGCCTCGTAACGCGTGTTGCCCGTGATCTGGCTGAGCCCCGCCGAGAGCGAAGCCCTGCGTTTGAGCTTGAGCGTGGCTCTGCGCAGCGTCGCACTCAGCCTGCCGCTTGCGATTCTGCTGGCGTGGGTATTGACTCGCCGCCGGTTCGTCGGACGCACCCTGCTCGATGCATTCGTGCATCTGCCCCTGGTTCTGCCGCCGGTCGTGGTTGGCTATTTGCTGTTGCTGCTGTTCGGCACGCGCGGGCCCATCGGCTCCTGGCTGGAGCGGGTATTCGGCGTCGAAGTCATTTTCACCCGCAATGGCGCGGCACTCGCCACTGCGGTGATGTCATTTCCGCTCATGGTTCGCGCCATACGTATTTCGCTGGAGAACGTCGATCGCGGACTGGAGGAGGCAGCACGTACGTTGGGCGCGGGTGCCGTCGATCGTTTCGCCACCATCACGCTGCCCCTGATGTTGCCCGGCATACTGGCCGGCGCCATTACCGCGTTCTCTGCCGCCTTGGGTGAATTCGGTGCGGTGATCACTTTCGTGTCGAACATTCCCGGAGAGACACGCACCCTACCCTTGGCGTTGTACACGGCGCTGCAGACTCCCGGCGGCGACACTGCAGCGGCGCGACTGGCCTTTCTATCGTTCGTCCTGGGTCTGGGCGGATTACTATTGTCCGAATGGTTTGCACGCCGCGTGCGCCGCCTGTTGGGGCACTGATGCTTCGCGTCGCCGTCCAAAAACGTCGCGGATCTTTTTTACTCGACGCGCACTTCGAGCTGCCGACTCCTGGTGTGGTCGCCCTGTTCGGCCGCTCTGGCTGCGGCAAGAGCACTCTCGTGCATGTCATCGCAGGGCTTCTCGCCGCGGACGAGGGTGAAGTATTGCTCGATGACATGGTGTTACTAGACACGGTGCGGCACCTGTTCGTGCCGCCTGAGCGCCGCCGCATCGGCTACGTATTCCAAGATGCACGCCTGTTTCCACACTTGAGCGTCGCCGCGAATCTGAACTACGGGCTGAAACGCAGCGCGGGGCGCCGCTACGTGAGCATCGACTCCGTCGCCGATCTGTTGGCTCTCGGTCCCTTGATGGGCCGGCGCACTCATCAATTGTCCGGCGGTGAGAAGCAGCGCGTCGCCATAGGCCGTGCACTCTTGTCCCAGCCCAATCTCTTGCTGCTGGATGAGCCGCTGGCTTCACTCGATGCGGCGCGGCGCGATGAAGTACTCCCGTATTTGGAACTGTTGCGCGATCAACTCGCCATCCCCATGGTGTACGTCAGCCATAATTTCGATGAAGTGCTGAGGCTGGCGACCGACGTGGTACTGATGCAGGCCGGAAAAGTTGTTGCGCAAGGCCGCTTGAGCGAAATGAGCTTGAACAAGGACCTGAGATCAATCATCGGCCCCGAGGCGGTGGGCGCTATCGTCGATGGCATCGTACTCGGCCGCGATGACATAAGTGGCTTGACGCGTCTTAAAGTGGGACACGGCGAGCTCAAGGTGCAGCAACTGGATGCCGCGGTAGGTACTAATCTGCGCGTGCAACTGCTGGCCCGTGACATCATCGTCGCCACCCAACCACCGCAGCATTTGAGCGTCCGCAACATTCTTGCCGGCGTCATCACTGCCGTGAGCGACGATGACGCTGGTTCGGATTTGATTGCCATCGATATCGGCGCAGTGCACATCATGGCGCGAGTGACCAAAGCCGCGACGCGCGAGCTCACCCTCAAGGTCGGTCAGCCCGCCTGGGCGCTGATCAAGGCGGTGTCGCTGCGCGGCCACTCCTACGCCGCCCGTTAGTACAACGCGCGCGTGCACGGCGCCCGTTGCACGGCGCCCGTTGCACGGCGCCTCTATTTCAGGGGCGTCCCTAGGTGCATGATGGCCACTATGTGGTCATCCGGCTTCAAGCCAACCGTCGCCTTGACCGCCGAATCATAGGCCGCCGCACCGGTTTTCCACATCACCCCATAACCCAGATCATGGGCGGCAAGAAATAGGTTTTGCGCGGCGGCGCCTACCGCCACGACCTGCTCGATCTCCGGCACCTTGGCCTGCTCACGATTGACCGCGCACCCTATGACCACGATGGCGGGTGATCGATTCATTTTCTCGCGTTCCGCGGCCAGCTGTTCCGCAGTCATATCGGGCAATCGCACGCGCTTCGCCAATGCCGCCGCCGCCGTGAATGCGTCGCGCGCAGCATCTTTGAGGATGACGAAGCGCCAGGGCCTGATGCGACCGTGGTCCGGCGCGCGGGCCGCCGCGTGCAGCAGACGCTCGAGTTGCTCCGGGCTGGGGCCTGGCTCGGTCAGGCGACCGGCGGATGACCGTGTATTAATGGCGGCGAATAAATCCATTAGGGGCCCCGAACGAAGATAAAAACGAGAATATGCACCATATCGGCTATGCTTTGCGCCTGAGACGCCTATTTCCTTGA
>JAYTXS010000491.1:0-6151 GCA_043742845.1 Gammaproteobacteria bacterium | reverse complement strand
CCCGTGATCTTGGCCATGTCGGCGGTTGCCGCGTCCATGACCTTCTTGTCCGCCACGGCCTCGCCCACGCCCATGTTGATCGTGATCTTGAGGATGCGCGGCACCTGCATCGTGTTCTTGAGCCCAAGTTTTTCCTTGAGCTCGGGCACGAGCTTGTCCCGGTAAATCTGTTTAAGTCTTGCTGCCATGTGATTACTCGCTGCCTAGCCGCGCTTACTTCGCGTCGACCATTTCTTTGTTCGACTTGAACACCCGCACTTTGCGGCCGTTCTCGAGCGCCTTGAATCCGACGCGATCGCCCTTCTGGGTCGCGGGGTTGAAGACCAATACGTTGGACACATGCAGCGGCGCCTCGCGCTCGATGATGCCGCCCTGTACGCCCATCTGCGGATTCGGCCGCTGGTGCTTCTTGGACATGTTAAGTCCCTCGACGCGCACCCGATCGTCCGCCATCACCTCGATGACGGCGCCCTTGCGCCCCTTGTCGCGGCCGGTGATCAAAATCACCATGTCGCCCTTACGAATCTTGTTCATCACAGCACCTCGGGTGCCAACGAGATAATCTTCATGAACTGCACGTTGCGCAGTTCGCGCGTCACGGGCCCGAAGATACGGGTGCCGATCGGCTCGAGCTTGCTGGTCAGGAGCACCGCCGCATTGGTGTCGAAGCGGATCAGCGAACCGTCCGGACGGCGCACGCCGCTCTTGGTGCGAACGACGACAGCGTCATACACCTCGCCCTTCTTGACCTTGCCGCGCGGAATCGCGTCCTTGACGCTCACTTTGATGACATCGCCGACCGCGGCATAACGGCGCTTGGAACCACCCAGCACCTTGATGCACATGCAGCGCTTGGCGCCGCTGTTGTCGGCCACGTTCAGTATCGTTCGCATCTGAATCATGTGAGTTCCTTGACTTAAGCGCGGGCGCGTTCGACGACGCGCACCAGCACCCAAGATTTACGACGCGACATGGGACGGCAGGGCTTGATCGACACCGTGTCCCCTTCCTTGCATTCATTGTTCTCATCGTGCGCCAACAGCTTGGTGGTGCGGCGAATGTACTTGCCGTACATCGGATGCTTGACCAGCCTTTCGATGGAAACCGCAACGGTCTTGTCCATCTTGTTGCTGACGACCTTGCCGGTCAGCAGACGTTGTCCCGGAACAGGAGCGGGGCCGGGCGTCGCTACGCCGGGCGTCGCCACGGGCGGGGTGGCACCTGATTCGGTTGTTTGCACTTCGGTCGACATCACGCCTTACCTCCGCTTGCCTTTGATTGGGCAAGCACCGTCTTCACACGCGCAATGTTCTTACGCACTTTCGCAAATTGATCCGGCTTCGCCGCCTGGCCGGTTGCCCGCGCCATGCGCAAATTGAACTGTTCGCGGCGCAGCTTCAAAAGCTCTTCGCCGAGATCCTTTGGCGCCTTGGCGCGCAACTCTTTCGCCTTCATGTACGCACCTTCATGTCCGGACCTGGCGCTTGACGAACGCCGTAGATACCGACAACTTTGCCGACGCCAAGCGGAACGCCTCGCGGGCCACTTCCTCGCTCATGCCTTCGATCTCGAAAAGCACCTTGCCGGGCAGCACTTTCGCCACCCAATACTCGACGTTGCCCTTGCCCGAACCCATGCGCACTTCGAGCGGCTTCTGCGTAATCGGCACATCCGGGAATACCCGAATCCAAATACGCCCGCCGCGCTTCACGTAGCGAGAAATCGCACGCCTCGCGGCTTCGATTTCGCGCGCCGTCATGCGGCATCGATCGGTCGCCTTCAGGCCGAATTCGCCGAACGCGACGAAATTGCCGCGCTGCGCACTGCCCGAAATATTGCCCTTGAACTGTTTGCGGAACTTGGTCCGCTTCGGCTGCATCATGCTGTGTTACCTATCAACCTGCGGCCGGGGCCGGAGCTTCGGCGGCTTTGGCGCCAGCCGCCGCTGCAGCCTCGGCCTCAGCCTCGGTAGCATCGATTTCCGGCTGGTCGAATACCTCGCCCTTGAATATCCAAACCTTGATGCCGATCACGCCGTACGTGGTCTGCGCTTCGGCAGTGCCATAGTCGATGTCGGCGCGGAAGGTGTGCAGAGGCACGCGCCCTTCGCGATTGGTCTCGGTACGGGCTATCTCCGAGCCATTGAGGCGCCCGGAAATGCGCACTTTGATGCCGAGTGCTCCCGAACGCATGGTGTTGGTCACGGCGCGCTTCATGGCGCGGCGGAACATGACCCGCTTCTCCAACTGCTGCGAGATACCCTCTGCGACCAGCTTCGCATCGAGTTCCGGCTTGCGAATTTCGGCGATGTTGAGGCGCACGTCGTTCATGGTCATGCCGAGAATCTTGGCCACGGCAGTGCGGAGTTTTTCGATGTCCTCGCCCTTCTTGCCGATCACGATTCCCGGACGAGCCGTATGAATGGTGATGTTGGCGCGGCGCGCGGCGCGCTCAATGTGAATGCGGCTTACCGAGGCATCGGCAAGTCTCTTGCTCAGATATTTCCGCACCAGAAAATCGGTGTGGATATTTCCGGCGAAGTTCTTGGAATGCGCATACCACTTGGACGTCCAGTCGCGTGTGATGCCAAGACGAATACCAATCGGATTTACTTTCTGACCCATTAGGCCTCTCGCTTACCGTCGGAAACTTGAACCAGGATATGACTGCTGCGCTTGGCGATTTGCACGCCACGCCCTTTGGCACGCGCATGAAATCGCTTCAGCATCGGCGCCGGATCGACCTCGATTCGCGTCACCTTCAAATCATCTACGTCGGCGTTGAAATTGTTGTAGGCATTGGCGATCGCAGAGTCCAATACCTTGAGGACGATCTTGGCGCCCTTCTTCGGCATAAACTTCAACGTGTTCACCGCCAAGGTCGCCGATTTGCCGCGAATCGTGTCGACCACCAACCGGCATTTCTGCGGAGAAATGCGCGCGTAGCGTAAAATTGCTTTGGTCTCCATGCCTTACTCCGCCGCCGACACTTTCTTGTCGCCGGAATGCGCCTTGAACGTGCGCGTCGGCGCGAATTCGCCGAGCTTGTGGCCGACCATGTTCTCGGATACCAGTACAGGCACATGCAGACGCCCGTTGTGGATGGCGATGGTCAAGCCGACCATGTCGGGAATGACCATGGAGCGGCGCGACCAGGTCTTGATCGGCCGGCGATCATTCTTCTGGCTGGCCGTTTGCACCTTCTTGGCCAGATGCAAATCCACAAACGGACCTTTTTTTAGCGAACGAGGCACTGATAATTCTCCAGTCTCTTACAGTCGTTTGTTCTTGCGGCGCTGAACGATCATGCCGTCGGTGCGCTTATTGCGGCGCGTCTTCTTGCCCTTGGTCTGCAATCCCCACGGGCTCACAGGATGGGGGTTACCCTGGCCTGACTTACCTTCGCCGCCGCCGTGCGGGTGGTCGACCGGGTTCATCACGACGCCGCGCACCGTCGGGCGCACGCCGAGCCAGCGCACTGCGCCCGCTTTGCCGAACACGCGCAGATTGTGCTCGTCATTGCCCACTTCGCCGATGGTGGCGCGGCAATCGACGTGAATCTTGCGCATCTCACCTGATTTGAGGCGCAAGCTGGCATACACCCCTTCGCGCGCCGCGAACTGCGCG
The DNA here is from genome assembly GCA_043742845.1 of Gammaproteobacteria bacterium. GTDB lineage: Bacteria > Pseudomonadota > Gammaproteobacteria > Steroidobacterales > Steroidobacteraceae > Bog-1198. The sequence continues at coordinate 2,525 of JAYTXS010000491.1, read as the reverse complement.
GAGGCGCCGGCGCTGCGCGCCATTTGACCGCCCTTGCCGGGCTTCAATTCGATGTTGTGCACCGTGCTGCCGACGGGAATGTGCCGCAGCGGCATGGCGTTGCCGGCCTTGATCGGCGCATCGGCGCCGGAGCGGATTTCATCGCCTGCCTTCACGCCTTTGGGAGCGAGAATATAACGTCGCTCGCCATCCTTGTAGAGCACCAATGCGAGGTGCGAGGTGCGGTTCGGATCGTACTCGAGACGTTCGACGACGCCCGGGATACCGTCCTTGTCACGCTTGAAATCTACCAAGCGGTAACGCTGCTTGTGGCCGCCGCCGATGTGGCGTGTGGTCTGCCGCCCGGAATGATTGCGTGCCCCGGTACGATTTTTCTTAGTGGTCAACGATGCGAGTGGGCCGCCCTTGTGCAGGTGCGAGCGGTCGACCTTGACGACAAAGCGCGTACCCGGAGAGGTCGGCTTCATTTTGATGAGTGCCATTGCAGGAATCCTTAACGAACCGAGCCGCCGGTGAAGTCGATCGACTGCCCGGTTTGCAAACGAACGTAAGCTTTCTTGTAGCCGTTGCGCTTGCCGGCCACGTTCTTGAATCGGCGGGTCTTGCCCGGCTTGTTCAGCAGATTGACACCCTCGACTTTGACTTCGAACATCAACTCGACGGCCTGCTTGACCTCAGCCTTGGAAGCATCATCGCGCACGCGAAACACGTATTGATTCGCCTTCTCAGTGACGTTTGCGGCCTTCTCCGACACGTGCGGCTGAATCAGCACGGTCATCAAACGTTCCTTATTCATTCGCGCCTCCCAGACGCTGGTCGAGCAACTTCAAGGCGCCAACCGTCGCGATCACCTTATCGTGCTTGATCAGGCTCAAGGGATCGAGCGAGGCCACCGGTATCACGTCCACATAGGGTACGTTGCGGGCGGCCAAGAACAGCTTCTCTTCGTACGCCTCCACCAGAATAAGCGCACGGGTGAGCCCGAATTCAGCGAGCTTGCTGATGAGCAATTTGGTTCGAGGCGCGCTCAATTCCAAGGACTCAACCGCAAACAGACGCTCCTCACGCACCAGCTGCGACACCATGGACTGCATGGCCGCGCGGTACATCTTGCGATTAACCTTCTGCGAGAAATCGCGCGGCCGAGCGGCGAACGCGCGGCCGCCGCCCACCCAAATCGGACTGCGGATCGAACCGGCGCGGGCCTGCCCCGTACCCTTCTGGCTCCAAGGCTTCTTGCCACCGCCGCGCACTTCGGCGCGCGACTTCTGCTTCTTCGTGCCGGCCCGGCCCGCCGCTTGATACGCGACGACGACCTGGTGAATGAGGGCCTCGTTGTAGGCGCGACCGAAAGCCGCATCCGACAATTGAATGTCGCTGGCGGGAGAGGCGTTCTTTAGCTGGAGCTTCATGAGGTTTTACTTCTTGGCGGCTTTGGCGGCGGGAGCTGCGCCCTTGGCGCCTGGAGCGCCCTTGGCTGCAGGGGCCTTATTCGGCATCAATTTCTGACGTCGCGCCTGACCCGCGGCCTTAACCGAGGGTTTAACGATGACACGCCCGCCTTCCGCACCGGGTACGGCGCCGCTGATCAACAGCAAGTTGCGGGGAACATCGATTTCGACGATTCGCAGATTCTCAATGGTCCGATTGCGCACGCCCATGTGGCCCGACATACGCTTGCCCTTGAACACGCGACCCGGTGTCTGGCGCTGGCCGATCGAACCCGGAGCGCGGTGCGACACCGAGTTGCCGTGAGTCTTCATGCCGCCCGCGAAGTTATGACGCTTCATGGTGCCCTGAAAACCCTTACCGACCGTCGTGCCCGTGACATCGACGATTTGCCCCACGGTGAACATGTCTACTTTGAACTCGGCGCCGGCGGCCAATGCATCGCCCTCGCCCTTGTTCAAACGGAATTCCTGAGAGGTATAGCCGGCGGCGACATTAGCTTTAGCAAAATGTCCGGCAAGTGCCTTGGGGACCCGCGACGGGCGTCTGGCGCCAATCGTGACCTGGACCGCGCGATAACCGTCGGTTTTGTCACTCTTGACTTGCGAGATGCGATTCGGCAACGCCTCGACGACCGTCACGGGGACAGTCACACCGGCGTCAGTGAATACTCGGGTCATGCCGCACTTACGGCCAACCAGACCAATGGTCATTGTCAATCCTCTTAAGCGGGACCCCTAGGGGTAAGCACCGCGCTCGTTGCAATCAGCCGGCGGTTTAGGCGACGGACCCCGAAAACCCCTTAAGGTTCTGGCGTCGCGCCCACGCGCTCCGACCTCTAAAATGGACGCAGGAGTATATGTATCCCGAGCCCTTCGCGCAAGCATTTGGGCGTCGAGACACCCAAAAACCCCTCAGTTCAATTTGATTTGGACGTCCACGCCGGCCGGCAACTCCAGCTTCATCAGAGCGTCTACGGTCTTGTCCGTGGGGTTCAATATATCCATCAGACGTTTATGCGTGCGGATTTCGAACTGGTCGCGGGCATCCTTGTCGCCATGCGGAGCCGTCAAAAC
>JAYTXS010000490.1:0-4006 GCA_043742845.1 Gammaproteobacteria bacterium | reverse complement strand
ATCCGGGTTCGCGCCGGCGCGGTGAGCGAGAACGCGGCAAACTCCGGCTTCGGCAGCATTTGGTACCAGCGCCAGGACGCATAGCCGCCGCTGGCTAGGAGCAGTATGCCGGTGAGGACCGCGCCGGCGGTGCGGGGAGGCACGTCGGCAAGAGCGCTGCGGCCGCGACTGTACCAGCGCGGAGCATCCCAAGCCCAGACGCCGAACACGGCTTGCGCGCACCAGGCCCAAGCCCGCCATAAACTCGCGATCACACGAACCACCGCCGACCACTTTGAGTTTGCCACTGCCGCTCCTAAGTTTCATTTGAGACTACCAGTCGATGTGATCGGCTTCGTGATCAATCATGGCAATGCCGCGCGCAATTATGGCGGCCTGACGACGGCGCCGTAGTCTGACGAAGGCGCGGCGGCGAACGGAATCGCGCTATTTGCGCTGCAGCGCCTGCTGGGCTTGGCGCAGCCAGTCTTCCCGATCGTCCGTGACGGGCAGCGCCAGCGCGGCATCGCGAGCGCGTGTGTAGTTCAATTTGGCGCCGTCGGTGTCTCCGGACTTCGCCAAAGCTTCGGCGAGCGCCAACAGGTTCGCCGGGTACAGCGGCCGCAGCTCGACGGCGCGGCGCGCGGCAACCAATCCGGCTTCAGTATCCCCGGGGCCCAGTGGCCAACCGGGTGCCCGCAACAGCACCAGCGCGCGCACCCGCGCAGGACCGGCTTCTTGGTAACTGGAATCCGCGATCTCCGTTTTTGCCAGCGCATCGAGCATGCTGTTGAGATTTTCACCCGCGCGCGTCGGATGCGCCCTCGCCATCAGCCCGAGGGCAACGGCGCGCCCATAGAGACAGGCGGCGGCCTGCGGCTCGCGCGCAAGACAGAGGTCCGCATCGCGGCCGGCCTGCACCGCGAGTTGCTCGCGCACCTTTGAGTCGGACTCATGATCGCTGCGCCTGGCATCGGCGTCGATAGATTTGGCCAGTTCGGTCACGGTGGCGGTCCGCGCACTCGGCGGCGGCGATGAGGGGATCGCGACCGGGGATGGCCGGCGGCTCGCGCATGCCGCGACTGCGAGCGCCATACCCAGGCTCCAAACCCAGCGGATCACGGCGCCGCGGGACCCGACGGTAGCTGCGGCGCTACGAAACCGTGCAAGCGCAACGCCCCCAGCGAGTCGGCGCCCGCGGATCCCTGACTCATTTTCAAAAATCCCGCCTGCAACGCCTTGGCTCGAGCGGCAGCAACCCGGGAATCCACCACGACGATGAGGGCCACCGGCAGTTCCGCAGATTGGGTAACGGTCGCGAGTTGCGCGGCGAACGGCAAGCTTGGCAGCGCCGCCGACTGGGCCTGATCGAGCAGTACTGCGACCGGTTCGCCGGCGGCAGCTCGCCGCAAAGCGCTTAGGATTTGGCCCGTGGCCTCAATTTTGACATCCGCCGGAAGCACCCAACCCTGCAGGGCGCTGTGACGCACGAAGTCCGGAGCGTAGCCAGCCGCGCTGAGCACGGTGTATCCCGCCATGGATTTAGGATCCGTAACGCGGCCGGACTTCGCCACCAAAGTCCAGCGCTGCTGCGGACCCACGTCCGTCACATCCGCCTGCACCAGGGGTGTCAGGTGTAGTTGCGCGCCATGCTCGACGAAGAAGGGATACGGCACAAAGGCAAGCACTGCATCAGGCTGCCGAAGTTTCGCCAAGCCGCCTTCTTCGGTCGGATCGTAGACGGCCGCCAGACTTCCCGCAGGCCAGCCTGCGGCCACCACGACCGCGCCCGCGAATTGATCGACCAGCGGCTGCGCGTCGCCCGCAGCACCGGGATATCCGGGCGCACAGAACACCAACGTGGCAAGCGACGCTGCTAACAGTGTACTCATGATATTAGGCTATCATGCTCCCGCGCTGAGAGCCTCCCCGGCCGATAGGAGCGCGCTTTCATCCATGAGTGTGCCGGCTTCGCCCAAAGTGGTTGGAATTTTTATCCGCGTGCTAGGTGCGCGAGGCTGGATCGCCGCCGCATTTCTGGTGCTCGCGGCCGCCGGGGTGTACGGCGCGCTGCGCATACCCGACGATCCTGCCATTGAGCGTCTCATCATCGCCGATGATCCGGTCGCACGTGCCACCGCCGAATTCGACCGGCTGTTTCCCGAGGGCGAGCAGGCATTGATCATGCTGGAGGCGCCGGATCCTCTGAGCGCGGCCACGCTCAGCAGCGCCGATCGGCTGGAACGCGATCTCGCGAAGATTCCGCAGGTCGAGGCTCACAGCCTGCTGGACCTGTATCGACGTGCGGGTTCATTGCAGGTAATCAATCCCGCCGAGGCTGAGCGTGTGCGCGCCTTTGCCACTGGGACAACGCTATTCCGCCGTGCCGGACTTCTCGCCGAGCACTCCTTCGGCATTGCTCTCGAGTTGCGTGTGAAATCACCGGCCGAACGCAACCGAGCGCTGGCTGCCATCGACGCCCTGGTGCTGCCGCTCGAAGGCTCGGGCGGACCGATCACCAAAGTGCGGCGTGTCGGCTCGCCGTGGCTTGACGCCTGGCTGGAGCGTCAGACCGGAGCGGCGACGGTGCGCTTCATGCCGCTGTTCGGTATTTTTCTCATGACCCTGGTGTTTATCATCTACCGCTCCTGGCGCGCCCTCGCGGCCATTATTGTCACGCTCGGAGCACTCGTCGCCATCGCGATGGGCATCGCCGATGTATTCGGCTGGTCCCACACGGTCATTTCCACCCTCGTGCCGCTGACCGTGATGGTCACGACGACCGCCACACTCGTATACCTTCACTCGCGCTTTATCGAGCCGGACGACTCGCCGACGCCGCTCGAGCACCACGCGCGCGCCATCGCGAATAAATTCCTGCCCTGCACGGCGTCGATGTTCGCGACCGCGGTGGGATTCGGCGCACTGGCGATTTCGGACATTCGTCCGGTGCGCGAGATGGGGATGTGGACGGCCTGCGGGCTGATCGTGGCGTGGATAGGCTGCTTTACGTTGTTCCCGGCAATGCAATCACTGCTGCGCACGCCCATGCGCAGGGAGAAGGGACCCGCCGGCAAGTGGTTCCCGCAGTTCGTCGAATGGCTGGTTCCGGCGAGCCGCCGCTACCGCTGGCTGCTGGTCGGCGGCGCGCTCGTGATGATGCTATGCGGCGCGGCGGCGCTTTTCGGCATTCCCGGCGTCGTTGCGCCGCTCGCCCTTGAGATGGATGTATTGACCTATGTCAACCCCGCTGAACGCGTGGCGCAGGATACTCGTTACTTCGAGGAATCGAACGCCCTCGACGTGGTTCAGCTATGGCTGCGAACTGCGCCGGGCCACGCCCTGGACCCGGACTTCCTGCGTGCCGTACAGCAGTTGACCTCGAAACTCGAAAGCGATCCCCGGATCACCGCCGTGGACGGCCCCACCTCGGTGCTGCGTTGGGCACGCTACGTACAGACAGGATCCGATCAGCTGCCGACTGCGGCCTCCGACTGGCCGAAGCTCGCGGCGGACCTGGAACAAATCATGCTCACCGAACCTGGGGCGCGTGAGTACGTCGACGTCACGGATCTGGCCAACGTGCGGCTCAGCATCCGCGGTCGCGCCAAGCTGTTCGGCCGTGTCGGTGCCATGCGCGGTTTCGTCGAGCAAGCGTGGGCCGCGGCCCAAGCGGGCGCACCCGAGCTGCAAGCGGTGCGCGGCAGCGTGGTCGGCAAGGGAGTGCTGGGTGCGGAAATCACTCAGCGCCTGCTGCCTACTCTCACCGAAAGCTTCGCGCTCACAGCGAGCGTCATCTTTCTCGCATTCCTGCTGGTGTTCCGCAGCCCGACGGCCCGGCTGATGACCATGATCCCGTCGTTGTTCGCCATCCTATCGGTATTTTTGGTCATGCGCTTGGTCGGCATTCCCCTCAACATCGCAACCATCCTGATCGGATCGACGGTGCTGGGCGCGACCGAGAATGATCAGATCCACTTCTTCTACCACTATCAGGAGGGTCACTCGACCGGCACAACGGCCGGCG
>JAYTXS010000489.1:0-2429 GCA_043742845.1 Gammaproteobacteria bacterium | reverse complement strand
ACGGCGGTTTCCATATTGCCGTGCGCCGTGATCACGGCGACCGGAACGTTGGGGCAGTACTGCTGAATCCACTGGACTAATTCCAAGCCGTCGCCATCCGGCAACTGCATGTCGGTCAGGCACAAATCGAACTGTTCGGTCTTGAGCATGCGCTGTGCGGCCGCCACATTGCTCGCCGTACGCGGACTCAGTTCCATGCGCTGCAGGGTGATGGACAGCAGTTCGCACAAATCCGGTTCGTCATCGACAATCAATACGGCGGGTTTCGGCATTCTCCTATTGTAGCGTCAGCGGCGGCTTGTGGCGTCAGCGGCGGCGCCGGCGTTAGTAGCCCGCTCGTCCTTCCCAGCGTTGCGGATCGCTGAAGACGATCCTGAAGATGCTGCCATCGCCCTTACGGGGCTCGTACAGCAATATGGCGCGGTTCAGCTGGCACAGTTCCCGCGCAATGAACAACCCTAAGCCGGTGCCGCCCTTTCGGCCGGTGAAGAATGGCTCGAAAATACGGTCCACGGCTTGCAATTCGATTCCGGGGCCACGATCGGCGACTTCCAAAAAGGGCCTATTGCTGGGATTCAAGCGGCCGAGCGTGATTTCAATGCTGATCCCGCCGCGGTCCTCGCCGTACTTGATGGCGTTCTCGCATAAATTCCACACCACCTGATGCAGATGGCTGGGATCGAAGCGGACTTCCAGATTTGCCGCCTCTTCCTGCAGCGAGATTCGGGATCTGAGAACTTGCATGGTCTCGCAGAACTCGTCGAAGAACTCCTCGAGCCAGTCGCCGAGCGAAAGCCGTGTAGGCTTGCTGGCTTCGCGGCGCGACAGCTGCAGCACATTATTGATGATGGTGCTGACGCGCTCGGAGTTGCTGCGAATGATATCCGTCAGGCGCCGTTCGTCCGGGCCAAAGCCCGGGCTCTCGGCGAGCAGCTGTCCGGCGTGGCTCATGGCGCCGACCGGATTGCGAATTTCGTGGGCGATGCTGGCCGACAGTCTGCCGAGCGCCGCGAGCTTGCCTTGTTGCACACGTTCGGCCATCAGGCTGGTGTCTTCCAGGAAAATCAATGTAGGCCCCGGAGAGGCGCCCCCCAGCGGCGCGAAGTGCGGCTGAATCACTCGGGCGCCGTCGGCGGCCACGAAGCTCGACGGCGATACCTCGCTGCGCTCGCTATGCCGCCAGGTCGTGAGGGAATACAGCAGCCGTGGCGATACTTCGCCGATAAGAGCGCCCGGAATGGCGTAATTGTCGCCGAGAATTTCCGCCGCCGATTCATTGATGAGCCGAATCTTATCGGCAGCGTCCACCACCAGCAGGCTCTCACGCAGGTGCTGAACAATGTACTGGGAAAGATCAGCGAGATCCGCCAGATCGACGTCTTTCTGGCGGACCAAGGCTTCGCTCTCGCGCATACGCCCGGCGACATAGCTTGCGGCGCCTGCAATCGTGAACAAGACAAGCCCTAAGAGGCCGGCGGTCGCATAGGAACCGATGTCGGTGGGTGCGGTGAACTGTTGCCAGATGGTGTCGGCCAGCACGGCGATCGCGGCGACGGCCGCCAGGAAGAGCGCGCTGCGCGGGCTCAGCAGGAACGCGAGGCCACCGACGGGAAGCAGGAACAGAAGGCCCAGGCCGCTGGCGACACCCCCCCAGGCATGGAGCAGAAGGAAGGAGACCAACAAATCGACCGATGCCTGGAAAATGGTCTGAATGAAGACGCTGGCCAGCCGCCGACGGACCAAAATAACGTTGCCTAGGCTGAAACACAGATAAAAGACGGCAGTATCGAAGAAAATTTGGGGTGAGGTGACGCCGATGCCGCGGGCGCCTCCCAGCGAATACAGGCCGAGCAGCACCAGCGGCACCAAAACCCGATACAAGTTGAGCAAGCCGAGTACGCGCCAATTCAGTGCGGGCGTGAGCTGCATGTTGCGATCGATTTGGCGGATCAAAGGTGTACTTCCCTGGCGGCTTTGCGCTGCCCTCGAGCTTAATTCAGAATAGCGCGCCTTATGCGATCAGATCCGACTTAAGGACCCCTCATGAATTTGCACGAGTACCAATCCAAGCAGCTTTTTGCCCAGTACGCCATCCCCGTTCCCAAAGGCGAGGTGGCGAGTTCTCCAGAGGAGGCCGTCGCCGCGGCCCAGAACCTGGGCGGCTCCCTGTGGGTGGTCAAAGCTCAAGTTCACGCGGGTGGCCGTGGCAAGGCCGGAGGAGTCAAGGTAGCCAAAGATCTGGACGCGGTGCGCGCTGCGGCCTTGGGCATGCTGGGCACGATTCTGGTGACACACCAAACCGGTCCTGAAGGGTTGCCCGTCCACCAAGTGTATGTGGAGCTGGGCTCGAAGATCGCTCGAGAGATCTACTTGAGCTTGGTCTTGAATCGTGAGGCCGGGCGCATCGCCTTCGTCGCCTCTGCGGCGGG
>JAYTXS010000488.1:0-5809 GCA_043742845.1 Gammaproteobacteria bacterium | reverse complement strand
GCTTGCACTGCCGCACGTCATCGTCTCTCAGCGACTCCGGCACACATCCAAGAAATACTACGTGCTGTCCGGAATTGTGATCGGTCTAGTCGTGATTGTCGTAGCTGAAGTCTGGCGACGGCGCTTCCCGATGCCGCCATTTCACATGGGTGCAGATCAATACTTCTACGTTGTCGCGGCCATAGCTGCGGGGGGCGTATCTGCGCTGACGTATTGGAGCATTGCGCGGCCCGACCGACTGCGGCATTAGAGGCCGAGGGCCAGCCCCGGGGGTCCACAATTGGCGCTCCCTGGTTCTCCTCTGCGGCCCTTGTAGGCCCCGCTGCGCCGAATCCGTGCATGATCCACAATCCACACTACGACTTCGACGATCGATTGCTGCCCATTGGCAGCAGCGTATGGGTGGCGCTGGTCGAGCGGGAGCTTCCGCCGGCATAAGAGCACCTGGCCGCAAGTTGGACCGCGATAGGGTCGGCATGTTTAGCGAAATTGACAAAACTGGTAATAATTCATATCTGGATGGCTCGACGTTGAAGGCGGGCCGGAGAACTCGATGAAGCTGCTACGCTTTGGATCCCCTGGTAAAGAACGCCCCGGCCTGCTGGATGCCGGCGCCCGGATCCGCGACCTGTCAGCCCATGTGACGGACCTCGATGGCGGTGCCCTGTCGCCTGCCAGCCTAACAGCCCTGTCCCGTCTCGACCCGGAGAGTCTCCCGCTGGTCGATGGCACCCCACGGCTGGGGCCGCCGATCGCGCACGTCGGCAAGTTTATTGCCATCGGCCTGAATTTCCGCGATCACGCCCATGAAGCGAACATGGCTGTTCCTAAGGAACCCCCGCTGTTCACCAAAGCCACCTCCTGTATCGTGGGCCCGAACGACGATGTAATCATTCCACGCGATGCGAAGAAGGTCGACTGGGAAGTGGAGCTCGGCATGGTGATAGGCACGCGTGCCCGCTATGTCGCAAAGGCGGATGCGCTCACATGTGTCGCCGGGTACTGTCTGATCAACGACGTGTCGGAGCGCGAATACCAACTCGAACGCGGTCCCACTTGGGATCGCGGCAAAGGCTGCGACACGTTCGGCCCGATCGGTCCCTGGCTCGTAACCTCAGATGAGGTCGGAGATCCACAGAACCTCGGGATGTGGCTCGACGTGAATGGGGAGCGGATGCAGACTGGCAACACTCGCACCATGATATTCGACTGCGCCACCATCGTGAGTTACGTCAGTGAGTATCTGACGCTGATGCCGGGCGATGTCATCACTACTGGCACGCCGCCCGGTGTCGGCATGGGCAGAAAACCTCAGCCAATCTTCCTGAAGGCGGGCGACCTGATGCGTCTGGAAATAGAGAAGTTGGGCATCCAACAGCAGCGAGTCGTTCCGTGGCGCGAGGGCCAATGAACCCGGTCAGCCGGAGCTTTGCCGGCCTCGAGCGAGGGGGCCTTCGGGCATCGGCATCAACGCGGTGTCCCCTCCCGCCCAAAGCGGCTAGAGGCTAAGTTCTTAGGGACATTTGCGCCCCTGCCGTCGATCACGTACATTATTGACTTGTAACGTTACATATGTGGGATCGAGTTCGCATGAGTACTCCTCGGTCGCTGATAGCCATGGGTGCCTTCTCGATGGCAGGTAACACGCCTCTGGTAGTCCAGCCCATGCTACTCGGCGCCATGGTGGATCTTCTCGGGCTGACTGAGCGACAGGCGGGTTTCGTCGCGGCCATCGAGCTCGTCGGACTGACGTTGGGCATCCTCGTGATGCTACCCCTTATGAAGCGCATGCCACGCGCCGCGATAGCGATAGCGGCGGTCGCGATCATTGTATTCGCCGACCTCATTACGTGTTTCGTGCACAGTTTCGCGTGGTTGCTGCCGACGCGGTTCCTGTCTGGCACGGGGGCGGCCGCCGCCTTTTGCGTATTCCTCAATATGGCATCCTCAGACGAGCATCCGGAGAATGTCTTTGCCATCGTGAATGCCATCGCGATCGCTTATTCCGGAATACTGACCTTCGCGGCGCCGTATATTTTGCAAGCCGGCGGCCTCGCAGGAATGTTGGTCACGCTGATGTGCATTACATCCGCGGCGCTGCTGACGTTGCCGTGGCTCATCCATTATCGTCCTCGACGTCCCGCGCCACCCGCGGGTGACTTCGGCGCGGTACCGGTGCGCGTGTTGTCGTTGCTGGCGATGATGCTGCTGCTTTACATAGGACACGGGGCGATATGGGCTTATCAGGAAAGAATCGGCGTTGCCGCCGGCCTCGATGAGCATGCCATCGGAAAGTGGCTGGGCTTATCTATGCTGGTCTGGGGGGTTGGGGGCTCACTGCTCGCCCGAATCGCCGGCCTCTCCATCGGGCGGATGTGGCCGCAGGCCATCTCGCTGGGAGCCTCGCTGCTCGCCGTATTGATATTGGTGTACGGAACAAGCACCGTATCGTTCTCGATCTCGAGTGGGTTGATCGCTTTTTCATGGTTTTATGGCCTGCCCTATCAAATGGGCTTGCTTGCTGCGCGAGATCCGCAAGGCCGCGCCGCTTTGGCAGGGGTCATGATGTCGACGGCCGGGATGGCGCTAGGACCCGCAATCGCGGCGCTGGTCTTGGTGGGGTCTGCCCATTGGCCGATCGGAATCTTTGCCGGCGTCTGTTATCTCGCGGCGCTGAGCATTGCCCTGCCCTCCGCCCGCAAGCTACAGGTACTTTCCAGCTCATCGACGATAGAGGTCCCCTCATGAGCAGCGCTTATCGACACTTCTCTCAACCGGAATTTCATGGACGCATAGGGCTGTCGCGCTCGACGATCACGCCGCCTGATGGAATTTACTCCCGCATGTGGGGCAGTGCCAAACACGATATCGCCGAGGGCGTGCACCAGCCGATGCTCGCAAGCTGTTTGCTGTTGCAGACTGGTACGCCAGGCGAGGACCTCGTCCTCATCACGTTCGACGCCATCGCGTTGTGGCAGGAGGAAGCCGATCGCATGCGAGAGGCGCTCATCCGGCGGTTCTCGCTGCGGCCGGAGCAGATCATGCTGCATCCCTCGCATACGCACAGCTCCCCGGCACTCGTGCGGCGCCACGCCGACCGCCCGGGAGGCGAACTCATCGCTCCGTACCTCGATTCGTGGCCCACGGTTTGCTGTGAACTCGTCGATCGCGCTTATGCGGCAGCATTTTCAGGCGTCTTGGGGTGGTCATATGGCCGATGCGGCCTCGCATTTAATCGGGATTCGCTCGAGGCGGGCACCGGACGGGGAATCTGCGGCATCAATCGCGATCGACCGGCCGATGATACGTTGCTCGTGGGTCGCGTTTCAGATGCCGAGGGGAAGACTCACGGCGTTCTGGTGAACTATGCGTGCCACCCCGTCTCGATGGGCGGCGCGAACAAGTTATTGTCGCCCGATTACATCGGTCCCATGCGGGATTTGATCGAGCGTGAAACCAGCGCCATGTGCCTGTTTCTGCACGGTGCCTCGGGGGATCTGACGCCGCGGCGCAGTTATGAGGGCGGCGCGGCTGCTGCGGAGCAGAACGGTCGAGAAGTGGGCTTTGCGGCGCTCGCGACCTTGAGCGCGATGCTGCCGCCCGGGGAACGCCTCGAATATCGGGGGGTGGAAGAGTCGGGTACGCCGCTGGGTGTGTGGGGCGCCTCGACGAAGACCTTGCTGTCTTCGGACCTCGTCGCCAAGTGCGTGCCGGTCGAGTTGCCCTTGAAAGACTATCCGCCGCGCGAGGACATCGTAGAGAGAATGAAGAGCTGCCAACACCGCTACGAGCTCGAGCGGCTCGAGCGTATGCTCGCCATCCGCGATAGGCTGGGCAATCGGAGCATGGGCAGTTTCCCGGTCACCATATGGCGGGTGGGGGATGCCTATATGGTGTCTACCACGGGCGAGCCGTACAGCCGCTACCAGGTTGCATTGCGCGAGAAATTTGCCGGAACGACAGTCGCTGTGTTGAACCTCACCAATGGTGCCACCAATTACCTCCCCGAAGCGGCGGCCTATGGCGAGGACAACTATCCCGCACGCGTCACCGAATACGCGGCCGGATGCCTGGAACGCGTGATCAAGGAAACCTCGGCCGTGATGCAGGGTCTGGGAACATGATGCGATGTCACGGGTTCCAGCATGAATCAGTCTGACGACTCGATCGATGACCCCTTCGCTGCCTGGTATGCGCCATTGATCGACCAGGCGGCGCTTCGCGCCATGATGCGACGCACGAACCGCCATGGGTTGGTGAGCTTGGGGATCTGGTTGTTGCTGTGCCTCGTCACAGGGGCACTGGTTGTCGCCGCGCGGGGTACGTTCTGGGTCTGGCCGGCGATGCTCGTCTATGGCGGCGTATTGTGTTTCGCTTACGCGGTGTCGCATGAATGCGCGCACGGAACCGCCTTCAAGTCACGCTGGCTGAATGAAGCGGTGTTCTGGTTCACCTCGCTGGTGTTCATCGAAGAGCCCCTTTATCGGCGTTATTCGCATGCGGGCCATCACACGAACACCTGGTTCAACGATCTGGACCCGCAGAAGCCTTATGGAAATCCCATTTCATTGTGGGGCTATATCTCGGGCACCTTCGGCCTGCGGTTCTATTACGACGCTGTGAAACAGTTGGTGCGGCACAGCCTGGGCCGATTTACCGCTCAGGAGATCGACTTCGTGCCGCCCGAGGAGATCAAAAGGGCCAAGACCAACTCACGCGTCATGTTCGCCTGTTATGCGGCATTGCTCTTCGGCGGAATCGTTTTTCAAAGCCCGTGGCCGTTCCTGCTTTATTTCGTGCCGCGGTTCCTCGGCGGGTGCATCGTCATGCTTTATATCAACACACAGCACATGTGCATGGCGGAAGACCTTTATGACCACCGCGAGACGACCCGCTCTATCAAATGTGGCTGGCTGGGCCGGCGCCTCTACTGGAATATGAATCATCACATGGAGCATCACCTTTATCCTGCGGTGCCGTTCCACGCGCTTCCCGCCTTGAGCCGGACGATCGCCAGTCAGCTGCCGCCCCCGGTTGAGGGGGTCATCGCGGCGAACCTGGCGATATTGAAGGCGATCTCGCGGCAGCGTACCGAGCCGCATTTCAATCTATCGCCGGCGGATTGAGCATCCATGGCGGAATGGACGCAACTGCCCGGCGCAGATGCAATGCAGGAGGAAACGATGCAAGCGCTCTCTGTCGGCAGCAAACGCCTGATCGTTTATCGCACCAAACGCGGTTTCTTTGCGACCGACCGCCGATGTACGCACCAAGGAGCGGACTTGATGCGCGGTTATTTCGATGGCGACGTCATTGAATGTCCCGTGCATCAGGGAAGGTTCAGTGTGTGCACCGGCGCAGCGCTCAGCGCGCCCGCAAGAGTACCGCTCGCGACCTACCGGGTGAAACTGGAAGATGGCAAACTATGGGTGGAGGTGTGAGGGTGCCTGGTGAGGAGTCACCCGGTCGACTCGCCGATCTGTAGACGGACCGGCAGAATCACGCTGCTTTTTGAGAGCGTACCCGTCTTCAGGCGCTGGATGAGAAGCTCGCCCGCCCGGCGGCCCATTTCGTACGCCGGCGAGACCACCGTCGTGATGGTCGGCGAGGTGTAGCGCCACACGTCGAATCCGTTGAATCCGGCAATCATGACGTGCTTCGGCACTTGAATCCCGGACTGCTCACAGGCTTTGAGCGCGGCAACCGCCATGGAATCGGTCGCTGCGACGATCGCATCGGGCATGCTCTTGGCCAGTTGATCCATGACCACCTGTTGCACGTCATCGAAGTGTTCCGACTTCGCAATCAG
>JAYTXS010000487.1:0-11080 GCA_043742845.1 Gammaproteobacteria bacterium | reverse complement strand
CTGGAGCCTTTTCGTCACGGCTACCTGCGCGTCTCTGAAGTGCATGAAATCTACTATGAGGAATGCGGCAACCCGGCGGGCAAACCGGCCGTGTTTCTGCATGGTGGACCTGGTGCCGGATCGGACAAGCGCGCGAGGCAGTTCTTCGACCCACTGCACTACCGCATCGTGGTGTTCGATCAGCGTGGATGCGGACGCAGCCGCCCCAGCGCAAGTCTCATCGAGAACACGACCTGGCACTTGGTTGCCGACATCGAACGACTGCGCAAGCACTTGGGAATCGAACGCTGGCTGGTGTTCGGCGGATCTTGGGGCAGCACCTTGGCACTGGCCTATGCAGAGGCCAATCCCGATCGTGTCAGCGAACTCGTGCTACGCGGAATTTTTCTGCTGCGTTACGCAGAGATCCGCTGGTTTTATCAGCACGGTGCTTCGGACATCTTCCCCGATGCCTGGGAAGCGTATCGCGACGCCATTGCGCTCGACGAGCGCGACGATTTCTTGAGCGCCTACCACCAGCGCTTGGTGGGCAGCGATCAGCGAGCAGCATTGGCGGCGGCGCGTGCCTGGTCGATGTGGGAGGCATCTGCCAGCTTTCTGCACAGTAATAACGACAACATTCGGAAATGGGGCGAGGATCAATTTGCGCTGGCCGTAGCCCGCATCGAGTGTCACTACTTCGTGAATCGAGGTTTCCTGCGCAGCGAAAGCCAATTGCTGGACGATGTTCCGCGAATCCGCCACATCCCGGCCACCATCGTGCAGGGACGTTACGACGTGGTGTGTCCGGCAACCAGTGCCTGGGATTTGCATCGCGCCTGGCCGGAGGCGGATTTGCGCATCGTGCCGGACGCCGGACACTCGGCATTCGAGCCGGGCAACATTCACGAACTCGTGCTCGCCACCGATCGCTACCGCAGTCGCTAGGGCGCGCCTTTAAGGATCGTCATGCGCTGCATTCAATCGGCCGTAATCGCGGCGGCGGCCAGTGCGTTGCTGTCATTCGCACCGTCCGCCGGCGCGAGCAAGCTGCTGCGCTTCCCGAACGTACACCATGACCGCATAGTGTTCAGCTACGCCGGAGACTTGTGGACAGTGGGCACGCAAGGAGGGAATGCCACACGGCTCACCTCGAATCCAGGTGTAGAACTATTCGGCAAATTCTCTCCCGACGGGCGTTTCATTGCCTTCACCGGGCAGTACGGCGGCGACGAGCAGGTATACGTGATCGCCGCGGATGGCGGCGCACCGAAACAGCTGACGTTTTACCCTGCGGCGGGGCCGCTCGCTGATCGGTGGGGTTATGACAACCAGGTCTACGGTTGGACTCCGGACGGCGCATCCGTGCTGTTCAGGTCGGCGCGCGACGGCTACATGTTGACCGACTCCAAGCTATATACCGTGCCCATGAGCGGCGGCGCGGCGACCGCGCTGCCCATGCCCGTATCCGGGGCCGGCCAGTTCTCGCCGGATGGCAAGAAAATCGTGTACTCGCCGCTGTGGCGGGATTTTCGCAGTGAAAAGCGCTACCAGGGCGGCTGGGCCAATGACTTGTATATTTTCGACCTGACGCATCCCTCTCTTTTGCAGGTCACCGACGATCCGCGCACTGACCGCGATCCCATGTGGATCGGGGATGCCGTTTACTTCAATTCGGATCGCACCGGCGTGTTCAATTTGTACCGCTACGACATTGCGACGCGAAAGACCCAGCAATTGACGCACTACCAGGATTGGGATGTGCGCTGGCCGAGCGCCGATGCCGAAGGTCAGATCGTGTACGAATCGGATGGCGAGTTGCACATCTACGATACGCGCAGCGACCAGGACCGCGCTGTGTCGATTGCCGTGCCGGCGGATGCCACTATTGGCCGGCCGCAGGCGGTCAATGCCGCCGACAATATCGAGAGCCTCGGCATCAGCCCGGGCGGTGAACGTCTGAACCTGGTGGCGCGCGGCGATGTCTATAGCGTGCCGATCGAGCATGGCGTTACCCGCAATCTCACTCAGTCATCGTCGGCGCATGACCGGGAAGCCGCCTGGTCCAACGATGGCAAGCGGCTCGCCTATGTATCGGATCGCAGCGGCGAGGAAGAGATCTACATACAGGCGCAGGACGGCAATTCTTCCTCGATCCAGCTGACGTCGAACTCAACCGCCCGCTACTACGCTCCGCGTTGGTCGGGCGATGACAAGCGAATCGCCTTTGCGGACAATACGGGACGGCTGCACTGCGTCGAAGTGTCGGGGCGGCGGCGCGTCACCATCGTGCGCGACCCCACCGACATGTCGCAGGACTACCGCTGGTCGCCTGACGGCCAGTACTTGAGCTACACGCTCAACGAGCCGAACGCCTTCGCCGGCGTGTACATCTGGTCGGTGGCCGACGGGAAATCGCGGCGCGTGACCCCTCCCCTGTTCAATGCGCAATCTCCGGCATGGTCCCCGAACGGCGAGTTGCTGTACTTCCTGAGCGAGCGCGAATACCAGCCGCAGCTCAGCACCATCGAATTCGACTTTGCCGCCGACCGGCAAACCGGCATCTTCGCAGTTACATTGCGTAAGGACGTCAAGAACCCCTTCGGGCTGCGCGACCAAGAACCCGGCGATGCGAACGACGACGAAGATACGGACAAGAGTAGCGACAAGAACAAAAGCAAGAGCAAGAGCAAGAGCAAAGGTAAAAGCAAGCGTGAACACAAGGACAAGGTCCCGCTCGGACCGATAACCATCGACTTCGACGGCATCGAGACGCGCGTGATTCGCGTGCCTCTCGAGGCGGACAATCTCACCCATCTGCAGATCGGCGATGAAAGCCTGCTCTACCAGCGTAACGGGGCGTTCTATTACGGCCGCGAACCGAACCTCAAATCCAGCGTGATGGCCTACTCCATCAAGGAGCGGGAAGCCAAGTTGGTCGCGGAGGATGTGACCGAATGGTCGGCGACGGCTGACGGCAAGCATGTGCTGGCGCAACTATCCTCTAAGGAAATCAAGTACTTCGAGGTCGGCAAGAGCGACGAAGCGAAGATCGTGTCGCTGGCGGGGCTCGCCACCACGCGCATTCCCGCTGCCGAATGGCGTGAGATGTTCGCGGAAGTCTGGCGCCGCTATCGCGACTACTTCTATGTCGAGAACATGCACGGTTACGACTGGATGAAACTGCGCGATAAGTACCAACCGCTGCTGGCCTTCGTTGGCTCGCGAGCTGACCTGAACTACGTCATCGCCGAAATGATTTCCGAGCTCACCGTGCAACACGCCTACATCGAAGGCGGCGACTTAGGATTGCCCAGGCGACCCTATGTTGCCCTACCCGGCGCTCGCTTCGAGCTCGATCCAACGGCGGGCCGCTATCGAATCGCCAAGATATTCGCGGGGCAGAATGAAGAGGAGGGCTACCGCTCGCCGCTCACAGAAGTGGGCGTGGATGTCCACGTCGGCGATTATGTGCTCAGCATCAACGGACGCGACCTCAAGGCCGGCACCGACCCCTATGAATTGCTTCAGGCTCCGGCAAATCAACCGGTGGAGTGGCGCGTGTCGGCCGTCGCCGACGGCAGCGCCGCCCGCACCATCCGCTACCAGCCGCTCGCGAGCGAAAGCAGCCTGCTCTACCTGCGCTGGGTCAACGACAACCGAGCCCGCGTGCAGCGCATGAGCGCCGGTCGCCTGGGCTACATCCATATTCCGGACATGGGGGAGGCCGGCATCCGCGAATTCATCAAGTGGTGGTATCCGCAGGTCCGCAAGGAGGGCTTGGTGGTCGATGTACGCGACAACGGCGGCGGCAACATTTCAGAGCTGTTGATCGAAAGACTGGCTCGCACGCTGCACGGCACGAGCTTTGCCCGCAATCGCGATACCGTCGATACCTATCCGCGCGTGGTGCAAGCAGGCCCAAAGGTGGCATTGATCAACGAGGACACCTCCTCGGATGGAGATATATTCGCCTATGAGTTCCGCCAATGGAAGATTGGCCCATTGATCGGCAAACGAACTTGGGGCGGAGCGGTAGGAATTGAGGACCATGGACCGCTGCTCGACGGTGGCACCGTATTTGTGCCAGAGTTCGGAACCGCGGACGAGAAAGGCCGTTGGATCATAGAAGGGCATGGAGTGGATCCGGATATCATCGTGGAACAGGATCCAGTGGAGGTATTACAGGGTCGCGATCCGCAATTGGAGCGAGGTGTCGAGGAACTCATGAAGCTGTTGCCGACAACGCCTGCCGGACTGCCGCGGCGCAGCCCGGCGCCCGTCAAAACCGAGGTGCATTGAACGTGCCGGAAATTGCGATCTTGGGCCTGGCCCGCAGCTCCGATGCACGTGAAATCGCCGAGATGTCGCGCGACCTAATCGAGCAGGGCCTGACCTGGTCGTGGACTCCCGCGCGGGTGCAGCACTTCATTTCCGGACCGGAATCTTCCGTGGTGGTCGCTCGCCGCGAGCAACGTATTGCGGCCTTTGCCATCATGCACTTCGGCGACGAAGTGGCTCATATGAATTTGCTCGCCGTGTCGCCCGAACACCGCCGGCAAGGCCTGGGGCGACAGCTCATGGATTGGTTGACCGCCACGGCGATTGAAGCCGGTGTGTTTCGAATCAACTTGGAATTGCGCACTCATAACGAAGCGGCGCGCTTCTTTTATCAATGCCTTGGGTTCGATCAGCTGGGAGTGGTGCAAGGTTACTACCAGGGGCGTGAAGCGGCGTTGCGCATGTCGCGGCGACTGGCGAAGAACGGCTCAGATCGAGTCTGACTGCGTGTTTCCCGAGACCTGATTTTGGCGGCGTGAGCCCGGGTATTGAAGCAGCGGGTCAACTGCTTTACGCGGGAACACCACTGACACTCGGCAGCCGTGGCCCGGTGCCGTATCCACCGTCATTTCTCCGGCCGCGGCCCGCACCCGGTCTGCGACGCTCCACAGCCCGAACCCTTCGGTGCGCGGCTCGAACAGGCTTAGCTGCCATTCAAATCCGACGCCGTGATCTTCCACGAGGACACGCAACTCCAGCGGCGTTTGCGTGACCGTGACGGACGCCGACTGCACCCCAGAACGCTTGACCACATTGCGCAGCAGCTCGCGAATAAGCTTGAAAACGAGCACTCGAAGTTCGAGATCGTTGGCTGCGGCATCCGTTGCGACGTGCAGGCTAACCTGCAACTGATCCTTGCTGCGCATGTAGACGCTGAGCCACTTGAGCGCGGGCTCGAGACCGATCTCGTACAGTCCAGGTGGACTCAAGTCGGCAATCACCCGCTGCAAGATCGACTGCACGTCACGCACCGCTTGGGTCGCCTCGCCGAGCAGCAGCCGCACCTCGGGAGTTGCGCGGCGGGCTCGCTCCTCTGCGCCGACCAGCTGCCGCGCATACACCTGCAATCGGTCCTGCTTTTGGCGCAAACGCCCGTTGAGCTCAACCAACTCGGTGACATCGCGGGCTACGCCCCAGACGCGCGCCACAGCCGGGCATCAGCGTCGGCAACTCCCAACTGCCGGTTCAGGCGCAGGTAGGTCAGATTGCATTCGGCGACAGAGGCGTGCTCTCGCAGCCAAGCGATTTGCCCGGCGATGGGCAGACCGGTCTCCATGGGCAGAGAGAGTTCAATGCGCCAAACGGCTTCGGAACTTTGTTCGACGAAGTTGTGGTACCGCTCGCCGCTGGTACGCAACAGCTGCACGGTATTGCGCATCTCCAGAAGCACGACCGACAGCATGAAGGTGATTACCACCAGCGTGGCAAGATACAATTGCACCGCGCCGACCCGTACGAAGGGATTAGGATCGTCGGCAAAGGCGAGCAGCGAGGCTACGCGGCGCGCGGCGGATCCACGCATGAAATCTCAAAGCAGCACGCTGCGGTATCCTTCCTGCACGCCCGCCGTCGTCATGTTCGACTTCCCTCCGCTCCGAAGGATCAATACGAGAGCCCGACCCCCTATGTATACCGCAATCCTCTCTGTAAAATCCGATGCCCGGTTTGACGCGGCATAACCCTTCTCTAGAATAGCCGTCATGATCGACCGGGATCCGACACGTTTCTTCGGTAGCACCCAACGCCGAGTCGCCGCCATTGGCCAGGGATCTTGGAACATTGAGGTTTCGGCCGCCGATTCGGCAATCGCCGCACTGCAACGCGGGCTCGACCTCGGTCTGACTCATATCGACACCGCCGAGATGTACGGCTCAGGGGCCTCGGAATCCCTCATTGCCAAGGCGATCGCCGGCAGACGCGATGAGGTCTTTCTGGTATCCAAGGTGCTGCCCAGCAATGCCTCGAAACGCGGTACGCTCACGGCCTGTGAGCAATCCCTGGCGCGACTTCGCACCGATCGCTTGGATTGCTACCTGCTGCATTGGCGGGGCCACTACCCTTTGCAGGAAACGATCGCCGCCTTCGAGTCACTGACGCGCGCGGGCAAAATCCTGTCGTGGGGCGTCAGCAATTTTGATGTTGCCGACCTAGACGAAGTAGCCGCCATTGCCGGTCCGGGACATCCGGCGTGCAATCAGGTTCTTTACCACTTGCAAGAGCGCACCATCGAACATGCGGTACTGCCCTGGTGCCGCGAGCATGGCACTGCGGTGGTTGCTTACACACCATTCGGACAATCGAAGACGGCGTTCGATCCACGTACCAAACAAGGCCGGGTGCTGGCGGACATCGCACAGGCTCACGGTGCCACCGCACGGCAGGTGGCATTGCGATTTCTATTGAACCATCCAGAGGTGTTCGTCATTCCCAAGGCTTCCGACACCGCTCATGTCACCGATAATGCCGCAACGAATGCTTTGAAATTGAACGAAGCCGAGCTGGCGGGTATTGACGCCGCATTTCCCCGCGGCAAGCCGCCGCGCGATTTGCCGATGATTTGATTGTGGACTGCACGGGTGCGCGGGTGCGCCGATCGGGTCGCTACCCGCAGTTCGTCTGAGTCAGTCTCACTGCCGCAAAATATGCGGCCCCACCCCATCGACGGTCGAGGTTCCAGTGAGCGCCAAAGTCACGCGCAGCTCATTGCGCATGATGTCGATGGCCTTGGTCACACCCGCCTCCCCCGCCGCCGCCAGTGCATACAGAAAGGTTTTACCGATGAGCGTGCCTCGCGCACCGAGCGCAAGGGCTTTGGCAATATCCTGGCCGGAACGGATGCCGCCGTCGAACATGACTTCGCAGCGGCCACCGATGGCTTCAACTACTTCCTGCAATACCGAGATCGATGACGGCGCTCCGTCGAGTTGGCGCCCGCCATGATTGGATACCACGATGGCATCCGCGCCCGCAGCAAGGCCGAGACGGGCGTCTTCGGCGTCGAGTACTCCCTTGAGAATGAGCTTCCCGGGCCAACGGCTGCGCACCCATTCCACATCGCGCCAATTCGCCGATGGATCGAACTGGGTGGCGGTCCACTCTGCCAAGGTGCGAATTCCGCTGGAGCCGCCGATTCGCCCAACCAAATTGCCGAAAGTGCGTCGCTTGCCGAACAGCACCTTCAGCGCCCATTTGGGTTTCGTGGCCATATCCAGCGTGTTGCGCAGAGTCAGCCGCGGCGGAATGGTCAGACCATTGCGCGGATCGCGACGGCGTTCGCCCAACACCTGCAAGTCGAGTGTAAGCATGAGCGCAGAACATTGTGCGGCAGCGGCACGATCAATGAGTTCCTGGTTGAATCCACGATCTTTCATCAAGTACTGCTGGAACCAGAAAGGCTGCCCGGTCGCGGCCCTGACATCTTCGATGGAGCAAATCGACATGGTGCTCATGCAGTACGGAATGCCGCAGGCCGCCGCCGCACGCGCGCCAAGTATCTCGCCGTCCGCGTGAAACAAGCCGGCAAGTCCGGTCGGGCCAATGGCCAATGGCATGGACACGGGCTGCCCGAGCAGCGTCGTGCCCAGAGAGACATTCGAGACATCGACCATCACGCGCTGGCGGAACGTCATGGCGTCGAGATCCGCTGAATTTCGCTGCAGCGTGCGTTCTTCGTAAGCGCCGCCGGCGGCGTAGTCGAATATCGCCTGCGGCACGCGCTTTTTCGCGAGCTTGCGCAGATCGTCGATGCTGAGAATAACTGGCATGAATAGAGCTCTCCATTCAGGTCGTGAATCCTATCCATCGTCCGGCGCCGACGATGACTATCCACAGCAGCAGCGAGACGCCTCCGGCAATCCTGGCGGCCGCGGGAGGCGCGCCCCCATCCGAATGTCCGAACCGCCGCTGCGTGAAGCGATGAAAGAACGCCATGTTGATGCCCGCAAGCAGCAAGCACGCCATTTTTAAGCGAAACGGCAGATCCGAGTAGTACGTGACGGCCTTGGATGAGAAGAGCAGCGACCCCGCGAGTGCTGCCACCACGAAGGCAATCCAGGTCCAAGGTAGCGCCTGCGCCATGACCTGGCCGACGGTACGCGCTCGATTGGCAAGGCCAAGCAATCGCAGATCCACCATGGATATAGAACCGACGACCAATACTAACGCAAGCACGTGGACTGTCTCGATGGTTGGAAACAGCCAATCCGACTCGCGAATCAGCGTAGGAAACGGCAGGTTTTGCAGCCACTCGCAGGCATCTAGGAGAGCCATGCGCTAGTTTGAACGACACACGATGGCCTGGATACTAGACATAGGCAATCCAGCGCCCGGCAATGACGATGCAAACGCCAAGCATGAGGGATGCCGCACCCGCGGCACGTCCCGCTATTCTGCGGCGCGGCGACAGGGACCAATAGTCGGGTCGGCGGCGCAGTCCGGATTGTATGATATTGAGAACTCCGACCAGCACCAACACCATCAGCATCTTGAGCCGAAACACATTGTTCAACAGCTCACGGGCAGGTTCTGTGATGGTGAGAAGAATTCCGGTCGTCAGCAGCAGTCCCAGTGCGATCCACACCCACGGCATCGAATGGGACACCATCTCCGACAGCGACTGCGCACAAACCCTCACCCCGAGCATCTTTAGGTCAGTCATCGCCACCAAAGTCAGGACGACCGCGATGCAAAGTATATGTATGGTCTGCACCAGCGGCACGAACCAGGTCAATTCCTGAAACGTACGGCTGAGGGAAGTCGCGACCAGCCAATCGCAGAATGCGGAGATCACGGTCAGCTATTCGGTGTCGATGGCAGGCATGACAGTAGTGTCCACGAAATGCCGCACGCGGTAAAGATATCCACTTTCCCGTCGACGATGAAAACGACTATCCTACTTGTCTCGTCAACGGAGAATTCCATGGCATTGAAGAATCGACTTGCTGCCCCTGCCATCGCACTGATGACCGCCCTGCTATTCAGCGTGGCCGCCGGGGCCGCCGCGCCCCAACAGAAAACTCAGGCACCTGGCTACTATCGCATGATGCTCGGCGACACGGAGGTCACGACGCTCTCCGACGGCACTTTTTCGATGGAGGCGGGCAAACTGCTGGCCAACATCACCCCCCAACAACTGGACGCGGCACTGGCGCACTCCTTTTTGAAGGACCCGATCGAAACCTCCGTGGATGCCTTTCTGGTCAACACCGGCTCGAAGCTCGTGCTGGTCGATACCGGCGCCGGCGTGCTGTTCGGCCCCACCGTCGGCAAACTGCTCGGCAACCTCAAGGCGGCGGGCTACAAGCCCGAACAGATCGATGAGATCTATATCACCCATATGCACGGCGATCATATAGGCGGGCTGCTATTGGACGGCAAGATCGCCTTTCCGAACGCCGTCGTGCGCGCCTCCCAGCAGGAAGCGGACTTCTGGCTGAGCAAGGTCAACATGGATGCGGCATCCAAGGACACCAAGGACACTTACCAGGCCGCCATGAACATGCTCAACCCCTATATCGCCGCCGGGAGATTCAAACCCTTCAACGGCGACACGGAACTCGTGCCCGGCGTGCGCGCGCTCGCAGCCCCCGGCCACACTCCCGGGCACACTATGTACGTCGTCCAGAGCAAGGGTCAAAAGTTGCTTCTGTGGGGCGATTTGATGCATGTTGCGGCCACCCAATTCCCCAATCCGGCGATAACCATTCGCTTCGATAGTGACTCTGTCATGGCCGCTGCGCAGCGAAAGAAAGCATTCGCCGACGCCGCAGAACACGGCAACTGGGTCGCGGCGGCGCATCTGCCCTTTCCCGGCATCGGTCACTTGCGTGCCGTCGGCCCGGGCTATGTTTTCGTACCGGTGAATTACAGCGCACTACGCTGACGCGCGCGCGACCTTAGCGGCAAGCATGTACGCCATCACCGGCACGCCTAGCCCGACCGGGGTCTAGGCCGACCGCGCCTAGCCCGGCCGGCCCGGTATCCAAGAAGTGCCGGCCAATGGTATGCAGGCCATCGCGGCAGCCTCGACGGTGAGCGCAACCAAGTCTTCTTTCTCCAAGTGATGTACATCCTGCTTACCGCAGGCGCGCGCGATGGTGGTCAATTCCATATTGACGGTCTTTAGATAATTCTTCAGGCGCTTGGCTCCCACAGCGGGATCAAGGCGCAACTCCAGCACCGAATCCTGCGTCGTCACACCCACCGGACACTTTCCCGTATGGCAGTGATGGCAGAATCCAGGAGCGGTTCCCAAGCGCGCATAATCTTCGACCGCGGACACATGCTCGCCGCCGGCAATGTAGGACTGGCTGTTGCAACCCAAGGCTACCAGTACGCCCTGTCCGATCGCCACCGCGTCGGCCCCCATGGCGAGCGCCTTAGCGACGTCCGCGCCGCTGCGAATGCCGCCCGAAATCACCAGTTGCACCGTGCCGCGCATATTCAAATCGTCCAATGCATCCACGGCCTGGCGCAGCGCGGCGAGCGTGGGAATGCCCACATGCTCGATGAATACCGTTTGCGTAGCCGCGGTGCCGCCCTGCATGCCATCGACCACGATGACATCGGCGCCCGCGTGGACCGCAAGCTTCACATCATTGAACACACGGGTGGCGCCTACCTTGACGTAGATCGGCTTTTCCCAATCGGTGATTTCGCGAAGCTCTTTGATCTTTATGACGAGATCATCGGGGCCTGTCCAGTCCGGATGGCGCGACGCCGAGCGTTGATCGACCCCTTCGGGCAGCGTGCGCATGCGGGC
>JAYTXS010000486.1:0-5410 GCA_043742845.1 Gammaproteobacteria bacterium | reverse complement strand
CGGGTTCAGCCGCAACCTACATCGGCATGTGCCATATTTTCTGCGACTCCGTCGAGGCCTTCCAAGCCGGCTTTGGTCCGCATGCCACCGAGATCATGGCCGATATCGCCAACTACACCGATCTTAACCCCGTGATTCAGATCAGTGAAGTTGTCGTCGAGTGAGCTAAACCGCCGCCAGCGCGTATAGGTGCATGACGTAGGAGAGAGTAGCGTCCGACATGCCGTGCACGGCCGGATTGCTCGACTCGATGACATAGTATTCATCCGGAGCGTGCGCGCGGCTGCCGTGGCCGGTGCCGAAATGGCCGGCCGGCAGGTTCACGGGGGCACCGGTGAACACACAGCCGGGCCAGGATCCGGCGTGACGCGGAGACAGGCTGACCTGCATGCCCTCGTGCTTGTACACCGACGTCGACGCCTTGATGAGCGATGAGTTTTCGTCTGTTTGGGTGGGGTCGTAGCCGCCGGTTACTTTGACCTCGATGTCGCCGTAGCCGCGCTTGGCCAGATGCGCCTTGAGCTTTGCTTCGGCCTCGACGGCGGTCTGATCCGGCACCAGGCGAAAATCAAGTTTGGCGGTGGCCTTGGACGGCAGGATGGTCTTGCCGCCGGGGCCGGTGTAGCCGGCAAACATCCCCTCGATATTCACCGTCGGCTGCGAGGCCAGCCGCTCCAGCGCGTCGCGGTAGGATAGATCGCGCACCCAGTGTTGCACGCCCAACAGTTTCTTGACGTCGGTTTCATTGGTGGCGGCAACGTTTTCCGCGATGATCTGTTTTTGGCGCTCGGTCAATGGTTTCACGTGCTCGAACCAGCCGTCGATGGCCGGATCGTTGCCGTCCTCGGAAACCAGAGTCGAGAGCGCTTTGACCATCCGCCACACAGCGCTGTCCAGCTCCGCCTTGTAGCTCGAATGAATGTCATCCTTGGCGCCGCGGCCCCACTTCTCGGTCGAGCAGACGAGTTCGACTTCCACCGCACCCTTGGCGCCGAGCGCGATTTGCACACCGCCCTGCGGGGTTTGCGAGGCGAAGGGCATGAAGACCTCATGGCATTTGGACAGCGCCGCCAGCACCTCGGGCTGATTCACGACCTGCCTGAAATGCGGCGAAGCGATTTCCTCCTCACCTTCCGCCACCAGCACGATATTCACCGGTGGCTTGCGGCCGGCGGCTCTCAGCGCATGCAGCGCCGCGAGGAATGTGGCTTCCGGTCCTTTCTGATTGATGGCGCCTCGCCCGATCATGACCTTGCCGAAAGGCGCCTTGTCGACGATGGCCGCCTCCAGCGGAGGCGAACTCCATTCCGACGGCACGAACTGCTTGACGTCGTACATGAAGTACATGCCCACGGTGCGTTTCGCACCGGCATCCAAGGTGGCGAATACGCCGGGCTGACCGTCGGTGGGCATCATCTTGGCGCTCTGAAAGCCGGCGTCTTTGAGAAGGTCCATCATCATTTGACAGCCTTCTTTCATGTTGCGGTTCTCGGCCGCGATGGAGGGCAGGGCGATCCAGCTCTGCAGGCGCTTGATGGCTTCGGGCCGTTGTTTCTCTATCGCGGCGCGCACCGAGGTCAGATCGCCGCCGAACGTTGCAGCGGAGCCTTTCGCGCCCGCCGCCGTTACCCAGCGCGGCATGGCAAGCGTTGCGCCCGCGGCTGCGGCCATCATCAGCAATCCACGGCGATTCGGCTTATCGACAGTCCATCCGCCCATGCATGCTCTCCCGCAACGGTTATTACCATGCAACGATATCACACAGGTTTTCGGAGTAGGTACTGGCCGGCGGCGCGGGCCACATGGCAAGATGATGTGGCGAAGTTGCGCCTCAACCTGCCCCAGGAACCAATACCTTCATGCTCCACCGAGATTCGATTCACCGCATCACTCAGCGCGCGTCTGCTGCTCGATTCGCGACCACGCTCGCCATCGCTTGCCTCGCGAGTTTCTTACCCCTGCCGGCACGCGCGGACATAGCTGCCGGTGCTGCAGCGCCGAGTGCCGCGGCGGGCTCCACCTGGATAAAATGCGGCGCGCTCTGGGACGGCCGCGGCGGCAAAATGCAGGGTGCTTCGCTCATCGAAGTGCGTGGGGCGCAAATCATCTCGGTTCGCCCCGCGGCCACCGCGACGCCCGACGGCAAGGTCATCGATCTTTCACCACTGACCTGCCTGCCCGGATTGATTGACAGCCACACTCACGTGTTGCTGCAAGGTGATATCACTGCCGCTGACTACGATGAGCAGTTGTTGAAGCAGTCGCCGGAATATCGCACCATCCTCGCAACGGTGAATGCGCGCCGCATGCTGTCCTGGGGCTTTACCTCAATACGTGACCTCGAGACCGAGGGCGCGGGCTACGCGGACGTCGACGTCAAGAATGCCATCGAGCGCGGCATCATCCCGGGTCCCCGCATGCAGGTGGCGACGCGTTCCATGGACGTGACCGGCGCGTACCCGCTGCTCGGCTACGCGCCCGACATCGTGGTGCCCAAGGGCGTGCAGGAGGTGGATGGTGCGGATGCAGGCCGCCGAGCAGTGCGCGAGCAGATTTATCACGGCGCCGATTGGATCAAGGTGTACTCGGACCGCAGCTACAAGGTTCAGCCGGACGGGACGCTCGACGACATTCCCACCTTCACGCTGGAGGAGCTTCGCGCCATCGTGGACGAGACTCATCGTCAGCGCCACAAGATTGCTTCGCACGCCATGGCGCGTCAGGGCGTGCACAATTCCGTCGAAGCCGGGGTCGATTCCATCGAGCACGGCAACTACATCGCCGATGAAGACATTCGTATGATGGTGCAGAAGGGGATTTTTTACGTGCCCACGATTTATGTCGGTGAGTACGTCGCGGAGGGACGCGCCCAAGGGGGCGCACCGGTTTGGAAGCAGATGGGCGAGATTCACGAGAAGACCTTTCGCCGCGCGCTCAAGGCCGGAGTAAAGATTGCATTCGGCACAGATATCGGCGGCTTCGACTGGCATATCAATCCGGCGCGCGAGTTCGGCTGGATGGTGAAGTTCGGAATGACGCCGGAACAGGCACTGCGCTCGGCGACGGTGGCCGGCGCTGAACTTCTCGGCTGGACCGACAGGCTCGGCAGCATCGAAGCCGGCAAGCTAGCCGACATCGTGGCGGTGCCCGGCGATCCTCTCGCCGACGTCACGCGGCTCGAGCAAGTACGATTCGTGATGAAGAACGGGGTCGTCTATCCGGCTGCCGAGTAACGCCTATTTCGACCAAGTCCAGTCCTGCGCCGAGGCCCGGCAGCCGCCTGACGCTATCGTCGATCCGGCGCCCGTCCAGGCGCGGCCGCGCACCACGCGGCCGGTCGCGGCACCGGTGGGTGCGCCGTCTTTGACGGCGAGCTTGCCGTTGACGATGACGTAGCTGACGCCCGTACTCAATTGATGGGATTTCGCGTAAGTGGCGTGATCCTGAATGGTGTTCGGATCGAACACCACGACATCGGCAAAGGCCCCGGCCTGCAGCCGGCCGCGATCCGGCAGCGACAGGTTGTCGGCGGGCAGAGTGGCGAGCTTGCGCACCGCCTGCTCGACGCTCAAGGCATGGTCCTTGCGCACGTATTCGGCAAACACCCGTGCAAAATTGCCATAGGCTCGCGGATGGGCTGCGGATAGCAGAAATACGCCTTCGGGCGTGTCGCCTGCTTCGTCGGAACCAAAGCTCACCCAGGGCAGCGCGACTTGACGGCGGATGTTGTCCTCGCTCATGAGGAAGTAGGCGATACCCACTCGAGAACCGTCTTCGATCACCAAGTCGATGGCGGCGTCTTCGGGACTGACGCCGCGCATCTTCGCGACTTCGGCCAGGCTCTTACCCGTCAGGGGCTTCAGCTTCGGGTTCTTGAATGCCAGCAATAGCGTGCCGTCGGCGCCGGAGGCGGCGAGAAGGTTTTCCCAGTTGCCGGGGTGCGGATTGCGCATTTCGGCTATGACCCTGGTGCGCACGGCAGGATCTTTCAGGCGTGCGATCCACGCCTCGAGACCACCGTCCTGTACCCAGGCAGGCATGGCTGCGTCCAGTCCCGTGGCGCCGGCCGTATAGGTGTACATGTCCGCTGAAATGCGTGTACCCGACGCGCGGGCTGCGTCGATCGTCGTTATCACCCGATCGAGCTTGCCCCAATTATCCTTGCCCGCGACTTTCAGGTGGTAAACCTCAGCGGGCGCGCCGCTCGCCTTGGCGATGTCGATGGTCTCCTGCAAAGCCGCTTCGATGCGGTCACCTTCGCTGCGCATGTGCACCGTGTAAATGCCTCCGCAGCGCGCGGATTCCTGGGCGAGCGCAATCAGCTCGGGTGTCTTGGCGTAGGTCGCCGGCGCATAGATGAGCATGGTGGTCAGGCCGAGCGCTCCTTCCTCCATAGCCTTGTGCACGAGTACGCGCATTTGTTCCAGCTGCGCGGGGGAGGGTTGGACGTCGGCTTCGCCCAGCACCACGCTGCGCACGGTCGAGGCTCCGACGAAGGCGGCGATATTGGGACTAATGCCGCGCCGCTCGACGGTTTCCAAGTACTGGCCCAAGGTGGTCCACGTCACTGGATACTTGATGTCCTCCTGGCGTGCCGCCATGAGCTGCACCATTTTCTGATTCAGCGGGCCCATTGAGAATTCGCCCATCACTTCGAGAGTGACACCCTGCATCAGATCGCTCAAGGCGCGGCCATCGGCGAACAACGACTCTTCGGGATGCGCCAGCATATTGATGAATCCGGGTGCAATGGCCTGACCCTTGACGTCGATGTCCGTGCGCGCCGACATATCCGTGTGCGGCCCGACATAGCTGAGACGGTCGGCGTCGATGGCGACGTCGCCCCGGTAAGGCGCGCGCCCGGTTCCGTCGTAGATGATGCCGTTGCGTAGGAGGAGATCGTGAACCGGCGCCGCCGATACCCCCGATGCCAGCAGCGCAACACTGACACCTAGTGCGATGAACGATTGCACACGGCAGAACTGAATCACGATGGTCTCACAGCTCACTTTGCGCCAACTCGCCGCCTGGCTTTCAGCAGTACATCCACGGCCTCTGGCCGATCATCCCAAAAATCGAGCCGCACGCGTCCGTCGGGCAACTGGCTCACGGTGGCCGGCGCGGCAGTGAATGTGCAGTACCAACCCGAGGGCAGCACCACGGCATTGCGCGGTCTGCCCAAACTGCGATCGAAAACCAATTCCTCACCGTCCAGTTTGTAGCTCACCGGGGCAGTATAGGTCTCGGCGATGCGCAGCCGCAGCGACTGCCCGGCTTGCAACGTCGCGAAGGGAATCACGACGACTCGCGCCGCCGCGTCCACCGCTTCACCCGTATTGATTTTCGATGCCAGCATTTGCGCGCCGCTCATCTCGCGTGCGTTCAATTGATCGCCTGTGTCGAGTACGAC
>JAYTXS010000485.1:0-5463 GCA_043742845.1 Gammaproteobacteria bacterium | reverse complement strand
CGATGGGGTCAATGATGCGCCCGCGCTTGCCGAAGCCGATGTCGGCATTGCGATGGGCACGGGGACGGATGTCGCCATGCAAAGCGCGAGTCTGACCCTTATTAAAGGCGATCTCGCCGGAATCGCGCGGGGCCGTGCTTTGAGCCGCGCCACCATGCGCAATATCCGCCAAAATCTTGTTCTCGCATTTGTCTACAACATGTTGGGTGTGCCGCTGGCCGCAGGCGCCTTGTATCCGCTGTTTGGATGGCTCTTGAGCCCGATCGTCGCCGCAGCCGCCATGAGCTTGAGTTCCGTGTCGGTCATCGGCAATGCACTGAGGCTGCGCGCAGCGCGTATCTAACTTAAAGTAGTCTTGATGGGCATTGAGGTAGAATAACTGCTTGGAGACCATGACGACCTTGCGCACTTCTCGTCTCTTCCGAGCTCGGCGCCTGCCGGCGCTGGGGTGGGCATTCGCTTGTGCATTGCTGGCGATCCAAGGGATCGCTGTTGCTGCGGCGCCGCAGTGTGACTTCCTCGAGACCGGAACGCGCATGGAGTCCGCCATGCCCGGAATGACCGAACACTCGGGCATGGCAAAGGGTGCTCAAACGGACGGATCAACCTCCTCGGCAGGATGCGAGCACTGCCATACGCACCTGCAAGGCCATAGTTGCTCAGGATTTCATGGGTGCCACGCGCAACTCGCCGCCGCCCGGCCGTCATCACTGACGTTGCGCCTTATGCAACTTCAGATCGCGTCGCTCCCCGCGGCGCTTCCGTGCATTTCCACTCTGGCGTTTGACCCTCCCTTAAGACCTCCAGCCGCTTAAACACGCCGCGCCACGCTCTGTGAGCGTGGCGTTCAAGGTTGTGTTGCTCGTGACTTTCGGCGCGAGCGTTGTCTGCTAGTGGAGTTTTGCAAATGAAATTCTCATCTTCGCGGGGGGGCGGCCCGGACGTCGCACGCCGCCGCTTGGTACAAGGGTTGACGGTGGGCGGGCTTGCCGCAGCCTCAGGTCTTTCGATTTTCCCCTCGCTCGGCCGAGCGCAAAGCGCAGCCGTCGCCTCAGGGCCTCAAATTTTAAGTGGCACCGAATTCGATCTGACATTGAGCGACACGCCCATGAACTTCAGCGGGCGTACTACATCGACCACGTCGGTGAACGGCAGCATCCCTGCGCCCACGCTGCGCTGGCGTGAGGGCACCACAGTGACCTTACGGGTGCATAACAAGCTGGCGGCCTCGAGTTCCATCCACTGGCACGGGATGATTTTGCCCTTCAACATGGATGGGGTTCCCGGCATCAGCTTTCCCGGCATCCCGGCCGGTGAGACCTTCACCTACCAGTTTCCGATCCGCCAGAGCGGCACCTATTGGTATCACAGCCATTCTCGCTTTCAGGAGCAGACGGGCCTTTACGGGGCGATCGTCATCGAGCCGGCGGGTGGGGAACCAATCAACACCGACCGCGATCATATAGTGCTCTTCAGTGATTGGACGGATGAAAACCCGGAGCACATCTTCACCACGCTCAAACAGATGAGCGATTTTTACAATTTTCAGTTGCCGACCGCGCAAGACTTCGTGCGCGATGCCAACTCCATGGGCGTCAAGGGTGCGCTTGCCAAGCGGCGCATGTGGAATCAGATGCGCATGAACCCCACGGATCTGGGCGATGTTTCCGGCGCCACCTACACCTATCTTGTCAACGGCGCATCCCCCTCGGCCAATTGGACCGGCATTGCCAAGGCCGGCGAGCGCGTGCGGTTGCGGCTCATCAATGGGTCCTCCTCGACGTTCTTTGATGTGCGCATACCAGGATTAAAAATGACAGTGGTGAGCGCCGACGGTCAGCCGGTGGATCCGGTGACCGTGGAGGAAATCCGGATGGGAGTGGCCGAGACCTACGATGTCATCGTTGAGCCAAACGAAGATCGAGCGTACACGATCTTCGCGCAATCTATGGACCGCTCTGGATACGCGCGCGCCACCTTAAGCCCCCGCCCCGGGATGCAAGGCGACGTGCCACCGCTTGATCCTAAAACCTGGCTGACCATGGCTGACATGGGCATGGGCGGTATGGGTATGGCGGGACACGTCGCGATGCAGAGCATGCAGGACATGCCCGGGATGGACATGAAGGGCATGTCGATGACGGACATGCGAAGCCGCGATCCGTCCGTGGATATGCGCGTGATGGGTCCGTCGCGCGCGCTTGATGATCCCGGCCCGCGACTGCGGGATAACGGCCGCCGCAACTTGACCTATGCCGATTTACACACGATCGGCGGCTCAAAGGACTCACGCGGCGCCACGCGCGAGATTCAGCTACGGCTCACCGGCAATATGCAGCGCTTTATCTGGGGCTTCGATGGTAAGAAATTCTCGCAAGCGCAACCGCTGCATTTCGATCACGGCGAGCGTCTGCGGATTGTGCTCTCCAATGACACGATGATGGCGCATCCGATTCACTTGCACGGCATGTTCGGCGAGCTCGAAGCAGCCAATGGTGAAGTGCTGGTGAGAAAGCACACCTTCATCGTGCAGCCGGGCAAGCAGTTGAGCTACTTGGTGACGGCCGATAACCCGGGCCAGTGGGCCTATCACTGTCATTTGCTCTATCACATGGAAGCGG
Source organism: Gammaproteobacteria bacterium (assembly GCA_043742845.1). Classification (GTDB taxonomy): domain Bacteria; phylum Pseudomonadota; class Gammaproteobacteria; order Steroidobacterales; family Steroidobacteraceae; genus Bog-1198. The sequence continues at coordinate 2,842 of JAYTXS010000485.1, read as the reverse complement.
GGATGTTCCGCGAAGTGGTGGTTGCGTGAAGTGTTATGTTCCCGGTGCCTTAATCGGTGTACTCACGTTGCTCTCGAGTTTTGCCGTCAGCGCCCAGCAAAGCGCTGCGGCGCCCATGAATATGACGCCGGAGGAGATGCAAAAAATGCTGGGGGCGCAGCCTTCGAACGCAACCGCCAAACCATCTGACCCCAGTGCAGCCGACTCGATGCCGATGGACATGACGCCCGAGGAGATGCAACACATGGGCGGGCATTCCATGCACTCGGAGAGCCGCAGCACCCATGCGCCAGACCCGGCTCTTGAGCGGCCCGCGGCGAGTGAACACGTCACCCCGCCGATGATGGCCGGCATGGATACGGATATGAATAATGCCGGCCTCATGCACCGGGTCTGGTTCGAAAACTTGGAAGGTGTTCATGGCAACCGCAATGGCGGCGTGTGGGATGCTCAAGCATGGTTCGGGAGTGACTTCGACAAGCTGTGGCTCAAGAGCGAAGGGGTCATCCTCGGGGGCAAGACGCAGGACTCCAAAGTGGAGGCGCTATGGGCGCACGCGATTCTTCCCTTTTGGGACACACAGCTCGGGGTGCGCCATGATTTTAGCGGTGGACCGACCCGCGAGTGGGCTGCATTCGGCGTGCAAGGCATCTCGCCCTATTGGTTCGACGTTGAGCTTACCGGCTATGTCGGTGAGGAGGGGCGCACCGCAGTTCGCCTGAAGACCGAATACGACCTCTATATAACCCAGCGCCTCATTCTTAAACCTGAAATTGAATTGAACGCCTATGGCAAACCCGACCGAGCGCGGCAGATTGGTGCGGGTTTAAGCGATGGGCAATTCGAGCTGCGATTGCGTTATGAGTTCTCCCGCCGCATCGCCCCCTACGTGGGTTACGTCTATGACGTTAAGTTTGCGGGCTCCGCAACGCTCGCGCGCTTAGCCGGGGACCCTGCGGTCGATCATCGCACCGTGGCGGGCATTGAGTTCTTTTTTTGAACGATTGTCATTAACGAAGATTGAAGGAGTATTCGATGAAGAAGCTAACATTGTTGGCCGGTGCCTGTCTCACCCTGGCCGCATTCGGTGCGCAGGCGCATGCTCGCCTAACGGCCTCAAACCCGAAGGAGGGCGAGGTCGTGATGCAAATGCCGAAATCCATCTCACTGACTTTTTCGGAATCCGCGCGCATTACCGCGGTATCGATCCAAAAGGAGCAGGAGCCTAAGCAAAAATTGACCGCACCGACTACTGCCGGCGAACAAATCAGCGTGGAGGTCCCGACGCTTGCCGCCGGCAGCTACACGTTGACGTGGCGCGTGGCGAGTACCGATGACAATCACATCATGTCCGGTGAGCTGCATTTCAAAATATCGGCCATGAAAATGGACATGCCCATGAAACCGTAAAAGGCGCATCGGGTGCGTCCAGATACGCTCTCGGTGATTTTGCGCAGTGCAAGCTTCATCGCGATGTTCCAAGCGGCCGGCATGGTGCTCTTTATCACCGTGTTCGGCCGCCGGCTCGAAGTATCGCTGCCACTTCTGCGCCGGATCACCCAACTTTCTGCCATCGCCGCGGCTGCGCTTCTGGTCGGACAGTACGCCTTAGAAGCGGCGCGAATGGCAGACGATATGTCAGGCATCGTCGATCCATCGCTGCAAATGCTGGCAATGCATTCAGCGAGTAGCGTGGTACTCGCGCTACGTCTCTTAGGACTCGTGGTAATTCTTGCCGCCATCGATCAAGGTGATTTCGGGATACCCTTCAGCGTGATCGGCGCGACCGTGGCGATCGGCTCGTTTCTCTTCACCGGCCACACGGCAGCGAATCCGCTGCGCTGGGTTCTAGCCTCCCTGCTGATCGTGCACTTGACGATTGTCGCCTTTTGGTTTGGGGCGCTCGTCCCCTTGTATGTGGCCAGCACTCGTGAGCGCCCGGCCATCGCAGGAGAGGTCACGAACGCGTTCTCGAGAGTCGCCGGCTGGATAGTGCCAGGAATCTTTCTCGCTGGCTTTGTCTTGGTTCTGATCCTGGTGCGCCACCTGGCAGAATTTCGTTTGGCGTATGGGATATCGCTTTTGGGAAAAGCGGCTGGGTTTGGCGTACTGATGGGCCTCGCAGCGCTTAACAAATGGCGTCTCGGGCCTGCGATTGCATCCGGTGACCCGACTTCGCTGCGTGCATTTCGACGTTCTCTTGTCGCCGAATACCTACTGGTCGGTGCCGTGCTCACGGTCACGGCGGTTATGACAACGTTATTTTCCCCGTTGCCATGAGTAGTCCGACCGGCAGCGGTTCGTTGATCCATCGCCGTCAAAAGATAGGTATGTTCCCCCATCAAGGAGCTCACGCGCGATGCGCAACCTAGCGTTGGTACAGGTTGTCGCCGAGCAATGGCACGCGTTTCGGATCAGCCGTCGCATGCTTCGAGACTTTCGGATCACCCGCCGTATCCAGCGGACTCAATCTGGCGCCGCATTATATGAACAAGTGGTCGCTCGCCTGACTGGCCTTAATGTCGATCCGCCGGCCATCGTCGTGAAGCATGCGAAGGAAAGCTTTGCAGCGTGGCCCGTAAAGCGAGCATTACGATTGCGCGATGTCGTGCACTACGTCGCCTATTCCAGCGATGTCAATTCCCACGCCTCATCCCAAGGCACCCGATCTGATATGCGCGGAATAGTCGAGCTGGTTATTCGAGAAACCCTATGAGAGTGCAGTGAAGAAAAGACCGAATACGGCGCCGCGATGTTCCGGTGGGCATTCCACTCTTGCTAATGGGAGATACGCTATGGCTGATTGGAATGGTCACATGCCAGCGACTACCAGGGCGTTGCT
>JAYTXS010000484.1:0-7465 GCA_043742845.1 Gammaproteobacteria bacterium | reverse complement strand
CAAATTATGACTTGCCGGCGGAGCGCAAGTTTACGTTGGGACGGTGAAGGCTGGTCAAGCGAAGGTGAAGATTTGTCGAGGGTGCAACGCAACTTTCCGCGACTGAACGAAGCGAAGTTATTTGAACGCAAACGGCGATGTGGGGTACTCTCGATGTCGTGGTTGCGCATGCGTAGAGGATGAACTGAAAATTTGTCGACGCTATGCTGAAGTCTACTGAGCTGCTGCTCGATGCCGATGAGCCGCGGGCTTTCACGGAGTCTGGCCTGTCGGGCCGATCGAATTTTGTGATCCTGGTGGATCACGCGAGCGCGCGGATTCCGCGCCGATTGCATTCGCTGGGCCTGCCGGCGTCGGAACTGCAGCGTCACATCGCCTGGGACATCGGCGCTCTTGCCGTGGCGCGGCGCGTGGCAGCGGCGCTCGATGCGCCGCTGATCGCACAGAATTATTCGCGGTTGGTGATCGATTGCAATCGCGACCCTGAGGTCGAGAGTTCGATTCCGCGCATGAGCGAAGCGACGGAGATTCCGGGCAATGTCGGTTTGAGCGCGGTCGAGTTGGCGGCGCGGCGAGCGGAGATTTTCGAGCCGTATCATCGCCGGATACGAATGCTGCTGGATGCGAGGAAGGCCGCGGGCCAGGCCACGATCTTGGTGGCGCAGCACAGCATGACCAACATCTATCATGGCGTGACGCGGCCGATGCACGCGGCGATTCTGTACAACCGCGACCGGCGATTCGCCGGTTTGATGCTGGACGCGCTGCGCCGCGAGGCAGGTTTGGTCGTCGCCGACAATGAGCCGTACTTCCTCAGCGACGATACGGATTACGGCATTCCTCGCCATGGCGAGGCACGCGGACTGCCGCATGTCGAAATCGAAATTCGTCAGGATTTAGTGAGCGACGAGGCCGGACAGGCCGCCTGGGCCGAGCGCATCACCCGGGCCCTCGCGGACGCCGAGCACACCCTGCTCCGAGGATAGCGCGGGGTCGGGGCACGGAAGGGCGGAATTATCGAAGACGTCACAGCGTCGAGCACCCCCGTAGCAGTACCCTCGCCTCCTATGCTGGAACGTTATGTCCTATCGGAACAGGCCGCCGCGGAACGAGAGTTCCTGCCGGAACAGGCGTGGTGGAAGTTCGCGCCGAAATTCAACGTCGGCGCGCAACAGTACGTGCCCTCCATTCGGGTGCACGATGGCAAGACCGAAGGCTTGATGGTTCGCTGGGGATTCATTCCCGCGTGGGCGGAGGGCAAGCTGATTGGGAAGCCCGCGTTGAGCGCCGACATGCGCAAGGTCGAGCGTTCAAAGAAGTATCGGGAGGCGTGGCAGAGCGGGCAGCGCTGCATTCTGCCGGCGTCGGGTTTCTACGCCTGGCAGCTGACCCTGGAGAGTTACCGCCAACCTTATTTCTTGAGTCTCCTGCATCGAAGCGTGTTCGGGATGGCGGCGGTGTGGGATCGCTCGGTCGGCGAGGATGACGACGTGATCGAGAGCTGCTCAGTCATTTGCGTACCCGCCAATGACCTCATGAAAGGCATTGCGGACGGTCTGCCGGGAATGGCGGCGGCCATGCCGGCCATATTGAAGCGCCGCGATTATCGAGCTTGGCTGTACGGTACGCTCGCCGAAGCCAAGGCGGTGCTGCAAACGTACGATTCCAAGTGGATGCAAGCGCATGCCGTCAGTCCGCGGATAAACTCTACTGAAGCGGATGATGCGGGGCTGATTCAGCCCGTCCACTGAGAAGCGACGATAGGTTAGGATGCGTGTATGACTATGACACGCAATCTATTCGTATTTCTGGGGTGCGCTTTGTTGCTGGGAATAGCCGCCGCTCAGGATACGTCGATCATCACCGTCGATGGGCAGAAGCACATGCTCGCCAATCCGGGCACGGAGCCCGTCGGCGCCCGTAAGCCGGATGTGACCATCGTCGAATACTTCGACTACAACTGCCCGTATTGCAAGAAGCTGGTGCCGACGCTGCAGGCCTTGTTGGCTCAAGATCCCAAGGTGGCCGTGGTGTACAAGGACTGGCCGATCCTGGGGCCAGTGTCCGTGTATGCGGCGTCAGCGGCGCTGGCCGCGGGATGGCAAGGAAAGTATCTGGTGGCGCACGACGCGTTGATGAGCGGGCCGCGCCTGGCACAGAACGATCAAGTGGATTCGATCTTGCAACGTGCCGGCGTGGACATGGACACGCTCAAGAAGTACCGGGTAACACATGCCAAGGACATCGCGGCACTGCTCGAACGCAATGACGAGGAGGCGCACGCGCTGACACTCGAGGGCACTCCCGGGCTCGTGGTCGGCAGGCAACTCGTGCCGGGAATTGTCGATTTGAACTCCCTGAAGCAGTTGGTGGCCCACTCGCGGCAGGCAAAGTAGCGGCTTCGACCTGATTCCCGCGCTGGTTGCGCGGTTCGCCCGTAATGCAAATGTTGAGCTAGTGGGCGTGGTCCTGAAAGGCCTTGTTCATGGGGTTGTCGACTTTGGTGAAACCCGCCGGGACTTCCTAGGTAGATTCGGGAATGGGTGTATGACGTACCTTGGTGACTTCGCTGCTGTTGGTCATTTTGGTGACGCCGGCATCGATGAGGGTTGAGGTAGCGACCGGAAAGCCGTGGATGGCCTTCATCTTCTGCGCGAGATCGGCGCCGGACTTGGCGGCAGGTCCGAAGCCGCTTATCGTTTTGCGCATTGATTCATTGAAATCCATGAGAGCGATCCCGCTCTGCACGGGATACTTGATGTCATAGGTGATGCGGTTTTCTTGACCTCGGCCGACGCAGCCATGGATGAACCCATCCCCTGCATGGCAGCCCTTTGCCTGCATGCTCTCCAAGTCCTGCTTGGTCACGTCGTAGTAGTTCAGGGAACGACGTGCGACGGCCCGATATCCTTCCACTCATAGCGCGGGACCTGGATCCACTGGCCGCTTTTGAGTTCCGGGACTTTATGAACCTTGGTCTGATCGACGGTCATGATGCCGTCTTTGTCGCTGACCCAAAAGTCAATGTCGTATATTTGATCCTTCGTGCCGACGACGCGAAAGTCGGTGCAGGCGAAGTAGTGACCATCGTCGAGCTGCCGCACCGGCTGGTGGGTATCGACGAACTCCAACTGCAACTCCTTGCCGGTTTTATCGTCCTTGATTTTGAAGACGCCGTTGTTCTTTAGGCTCTCGTTCACTGCGCTGTGCTCGACCGCCGACATTACTTCCCAGCCGCGCTTGGTGGCTAAATGGCCGGGATGCTCGGAGGCGGGTATCCACCACCAGGGAATGGGCTGGCGCGCCATGGTGGTCCACTTTCCGTCCGATAGCAGGGGGTCCTTGTAGATGCGAATTTCCTGCACTTGCAGCTTGCCGCCCTCGGGTATCACCCAGAAGTCGATGAGGTATTTCCTCTGCGGATCCTGCGGGTCGTGGAACTTCACGTCGGGGAAAAATCCGTAGCCGTCGATTGTGCGGGTGAAGTCGACATCGTCGTAACTCAATTTCAAGTGATCGCCGTGCAGCGGATCATCGAAGGGGAATAGCCCGCCGTTGGCCTTGAGCTTGTTGTTGATCGACTCCTTCACCACGGCTTCCGCATCGCTGCCGGTAAACTCCTGCATGGCTTTTTCGGTGGCTTCGACATTGCTGGCGGCAGCGAACGAGCGCGCCCGCTGCAGATTCTCTACGGGGCTTTCCAGGAAGACTTTCTTGGCGCTGTCGTTGCTGAAGCAGTAGGTCTTGCCATCCTTGTCGGTCCAGGTCGTCGTGCACTTGGTCATGACGTGCTGGCCTTCGGCGAGCCCCTCTGCGCATTGGCCGCCGAACTCCGGCGACGCGTCGACCGCGCGGGCGGTCAAAGATGCAACGGCGAGCACTATCGCCGTCATGCAGAGCAGCGCGAGGCGTTTGTGCAGCGGCTGGTGAAGTGAATGCAAAGTCAACTGGCTGTGTGTCATTAATCGTCCCCCGATTATGCGTCCTGTATAAGCCGATTGGCGGCCGATGTCGACGCTCGCGCCCCGTGTGGCGCCGGCATTAGCCATTGCGGGGCACACAAGGGACACCCGGCCGGCACTCGAGCGCGGCGCGGTCCCATTTGGCGGCTATCGCGGCGGCCTCGTAGGTGCTTTGCAGAAAAGCGAGCAGCGCGGCGTCCGGATCCGGCGCCGTGCGGACAGCCTCGTAGGGGAGCAGGAATTCTCCCAGCGATTCGCTGAAAAATGCGCCCTCGGGCTGCACTTTGGCTTCCCGGAAGCCGGGAATCACGGGATAGGTGTAGGAGTAAAAGGCGGGATACTGCGTGACATTGTCGCCGGGCCAAAATCCGGCGCTGCTGACTTCGTGGGAATAAGCCTCGCTCATCACCTCAGGCGCCACGCCGGGGGCCTTGCCGGTGAAATTCGGCGCGCGACGGCCGGAAAAGCGGGTGACCGCGAGATCGAAGCTGCCCCAGAAAAAGTGCACTGGGCTGCATTTACCTATGAAAGCGGTGCGAAAGGCCTTGAACACGCGATCGACCTGAACCAGCGCTTGCCAGAAGCGCCAGGCGTACTGCGGGTCGTAGGAAACGTGGGTGCGGTCGTTGCTGAAGTCGACGGCGCCGGCGATTTCACAGGGCTTTTCGTTGATGACGACGGCAACGTCGAGCTCCTGAAGCGCAGCGGTTACCGCAGCGTAAAAATCGGCAACGCTTTGCGGTTTCAGCGGGAGCCGCCGCTTGCCGCCGTCGCTGACGGTAATGTCGAGAGCGTGATCGATGAAGTCGAATGCGACTTCGAAGGAACGAGAGCCGTGCGGTATCGGCGAGGTAGTGAGCCCGCGGGAGGTGACGTACAGCGTCACGTGCCAGCTATGATTCAGCCAGGGGGTCTGCATCAGGCGTACCTTGCCGATGATCTGAGTCCAGAGCTGGAGCGTATCGCGAGTCTCGCGCCAGGCATCGTAGGATAGCTCCGGCCACGGCGCATTAGTTGAATTAGCCATGAGGTTCCCGTGTCTTTTAGGATGTCGAATGGGTGCCGCAGCATAAAGGAATTTTGAGCATGCGCCGAGCGATCTACCTGACGGCCCTAGTGCTGTCGCTTTCAATGCAGCTATCGACGTCAGGCGCGGCGGCGGGTGCCGCGACGCATGCGACTGGCGACGCCATGGATCCTGCCGCGGCGCAGCGCTTCGCCGCGCTGGCGCTCAAGTGCCTGCACGCGGAGTATCCCAACCACATCGGTCACACCTTGGACAGCGACGCCGACGCACAACCTCCGCATGTGCTGACCCCGGCCTTCTATGGATGCTACGACTGGCATTCCGATGTGCACGGCCACTGGCTGTTGGTACGGCTGCTGCGTTTGTATCCGGATGCGGCGTTTGCGACGACCGCGCGGAGGGAACTTGCCGAGAGCTTCACCTCGCAGAACATTGCGGGCGAGCTGGCTTACTTGAAGCGCGCGGATAGAGCACCCTTCGAGAGACCCTATGGCCTGGCATGGCTGCTGAAATTGTCGGCTGAGCTGCGAGAGTGGAATGATGTCCAGGGACGGGAATGGTCGGACGTCCTGACGCCGCTGGAAAGCGAAGCGGCCGCGCGGCTAAAGGTCTGGCTGCCGAAGCTGCACTATCCGATTCGAATCGGCGAGCACGATCAGACGGCATTCTCGTTCGGGCTGATATGGGATTGGGCGGGCATTGCGAACGACACGCAAATGCGTGGCCTACTCAAGGACGCGGCACGGCGGTTCTATGCCAGTGACCGCAATTGTCCGCTCAACTATGAGCCTTCGGGTCAAGATTTCTTGTCGCCCTGCCTCGCCGAGGCTGACTTCATGCGCAGAGTGTCGGGGCCCGCGGAATTTGGGCGGTGGCTCACGCGATTCTTGCCGGGGATTCCGCAAGGCGTTGTCGTTGGCGCTGACGTTGGCACGGCGTGGCTGCAACCGGGAGTGGTCACCGATCGCGCCGATCCGAAGCTTGCGCACATCGATGGCTTGAATTTGAGCCGCGCGTGGATGCTGCAGGGCATTGCGCATGGATTGCCGGCCGGCGACCGCCGCATCCCGGCGCTGCGGGCCGCCGCAGTCCGTCATCAGGAGGCAGCGCTGCCTGCTGTGACCGGTGAGCATTATGAGGGCGGCCACTGGCTCGGTACATTCGCGGTGTACTTGACGAGCGCAGCAGGGATCTAGGGAGCCTGCCAATTTTTCTCAGGGAGCAGAGGGCGAAGTCGGAGGCTTCGATGTAGTCTCGGGCACAATGGCCGCGACATTCGCGCTCGGCACCCAGCCGGTGCGGCCCGCACTGGTGCGAATCAATACAAAGCCATCATGTTCCGAGCCCGTGCTGACGATGCTGCCTTCCGGCAGCTCAAAGACCGTCTCCTCGATAGGCACGGGAGAGACGCGAACCGGCGCAGAATGCACAATCACTACGGCTTCGTGCATGACGGGCCAGAGCGCGATGCCGCTCGCCACGGTAATGCCGAGTAACGACAATCCGATAACTGCGCCGGTGATCAACTTGCCTCGATGTCGCGGTAAGCGGCGCTGCGCGAGCACGCAGACACCGGCCATCAGCAGCCCCAGTGTGCCTACCCAGAAAAGTGCTTTTGGACCGGCAATGCCGGTGAGGCGGTCGAAGCGCGAGCGCGATTGCGGAGGCAGGGCAGAGGTGTCGCGAACGTGGCGCAGATTGGCGTTGACGTCGGGATCGTTCGGCTCCAACAGACGAGCTCTCTCATAGTTGAGGATTGCAAATCCGGGCTTGCCGGATTTGGCGTAGGCATTCGCTAAGTTGTAGAGAGTCGCCGCGGAGTGTCCCTGCTGTTCGTGCGCCTGAGGTGCAGCCGGCGCAGCTGGCCCGGCTGGCGCGGCGGGTGTCGGGACTTGTGCCAGCGCCATTGAGCCCCCCAGTACGGCGCTAGCGACCAATGACATGATGTACGTCGCTCGTCTCATGCGGTTGAATCCCCTGTCATTTGCCGCAGCACGACTTGCGTCCAACGCTCGAAATCAGCGACCCCAAGAGCGCCACCTGAGTAGTTCGCCTCATCCGCGAGCGCGAAGATCTGGCGAATATCATCCCGCTCGTTACCTTGCAGCCGCGCTTCGATCTCATCCAGAGTGATTTGTTCCGGAGCCATTTGCCAGCGAGCGCCCAAGGTTTGCCGCAAGGTTGAGCTAGCGCAATTAATGAATTTCGCGACGTCGCCGCGGACGGTGGCCAGGGACATGCTCTCCTGTAGGGACCGGATCAGCTCTAGTCTCTTGCATTCGCGCTCGCCCAGCGCGTTGCGTTCCATGCGGCGCAGCGCCGCCCACGCGCCGCCCAGCAGCAGCGCCAGAGCGGATGGGATGGCGAGGAATCGAGGCTGGTAGTAAACGGGAGTCAATGTATCGACGCGCGCATCGGTCACGGCATGGTCGGGCCGCAATCCCGTGTGTGCCTCGTCGGCAAGAATTGGCGCTGC
>JAYTXS010000483.1:0-4014 GCA_043742845.1 Gammaproteobacteria bacterium | reverse complement strand
TGGTGTTGATCGTGCCGGAGCTGTTGTCCGGACCGGCGTCGCCCCCCGCGCCGCCACCGATGACAACGGCGTTTTCCGGCGGCACGCCCGAGCCGGGGCGTACTGTCACGGTCGATCTGGCGACCAGCAAGGCGCCAGCCCAGGAAGGGTTGGTCGAGGCCGCATCCGCGCCGCGCGTTCAGTCGGCGGGTGAACACACACAAGCCTCCGTCGCGGAGCCGCCGGTCCTGCCCGCAGCTACGCTGCCGGCCGCCACGCTCCCGGCCGCCACGCTCCCGGCGGCGACCGCACGCCACACTGCGCCGCTTGAAACACCGACTCCGCCCCCCACATCGATGCCAGCCGGGGGGAAGCTCGCGGCGCATAGCTGGGCGGTGCAGCTCGGCAGCTTTGCCAGCCGCGACAACGCCGACAAGCTGGTACGCCAACTGAAGGGGCAGGGCTTTTCGGTTTACGTATCGCCGACCGGTTCGGGTGCTGCAGAGCGCTACCGTGCGCGCATCGGACCGCTGTCGGATCACGAGGCCGCTACCCAAATGGTGGGCAAGCTCAAATCATTGAGACAAGCCGCGAGCATCGTGCGCCCGGGGGCTTGAATCGGCCATTTGTGACGCGCGTTTCACAACGCCGCCGAGCCCACTCCGGTAGAATGATTTTTTCTCGACGCAGCTTAAGAAATATGACCGCAGCCGATGCCTTCATCGTCTTGATTCTGCTGGGTTCCACAGTCATTGGGATACTGCGCGGATTCGTGCGCGAAGCTGCCTCCCTGGTTTTTTGGGTTCTGTCCGTTTGGGCGGCGTGGAAATTCGGCCCGGTGATCGAGCCTCATCTGGGCGGCCTGCTTGCCGATCCGAACGTAGCGCCTTGGGTCGGACGCTTGGTCATTCTCGTGCTTGTGCTGCTGGTGGGCTGGGTCGTCGGCATGCTGGCCAGCTACTTCACGCGCAGTCTCGGATTGGGCGCGATGGACCGGGTGCTGGGATTGTTGTTCGGCATGGTGCGCGGCGTGGTGTTGGTCGGGCTGATAATCATCGGCGGCGAGCTTTTGCATTTGAATCACGAAGAGTGGTGGAGTCGGTCGAAGCTGATTCCTTTCGGTGAGACGGCCGGCGACTGGCTGCGTGCCATGGTCGGCGAGAAGGGCGAGCCTTGGGCCAAGCTCGAGCGCCTGACCGGAGTCAAAGTCAGACCTAAGTAGCGGAGCTTCTCCATGTGCGGAATCATCGGAATGGTTGGCGTGAGTGCCGTCAATCAGCGCATCTATGACGCGTTGACGGTGCTGCAGCATCGCGGTCAGGATGCGGCGGGTATCATGACCTGCGCAGACGGCGAACTTTTCATGCGCAAGGACTCTGGCCTGGTGCGCGATGTGTTTCAGCAAAAGCATATGCTCAAGCTGAAGGGCAATGTCGGGATAGGACATGTGCGCTATCCCACCGCCGGCGCCGAGAGTGCGAACGATGCTCAACCGTTCTATGTCAATTCGCCGTACGGCATTTGCCTCGGTCACAACGGCAACTTGACCAATTCACGCGAACTGACCGAAGTGCTGGTGCGCGAAGACCGCCGTCATCTCAATACCGGGTCCGATTCGGAAGTGCTGCTCAACGTATTAGCCTCTGAGTTACAACGCGTCGGCACGGCGCGGGTCACCCCTGCCGACGTCTTCGCTGCCGCCAATGCCGTTTACCGCCGCTGCCGCGGAGGTTACGCGGTGGTTGCCATGGTGATCGGGCACGGCATTTTAGGATTTCGCGATCCGAATGGAATTCGTCCGCTGGTAATCGGCAAGCGGGACACCAAGAAGGGCACGGAATGGATGCTGGCCTCCGAAAGCGTGGCGCTCGACATGTTGGGATTCGAGATGGTGCGCGACGTAGCCCCGGGCGAAGCGGTGTTCATCGATGAGCAGGGTCGATTCTACGCGCAGCAGTGCGTGGCGATGTCGCGTCACACGCCGTGTATTTTCGAATACGTCTATTTCGCGCGGCCCGACTCCATCATTGACAACATCTCGGTGTACAAGGCGCGGCTGCGCATGGGCGAGCGGCTGGCCGAGAAAATCAAGCGTGAGCGTCCCGACCACGACATCGACGTCGTGATACCGATTCCGGACACCAGCCGCACCAGCGCCGTACAAGTAGCCCAGCTGCTGGGCATCAAGTACCGCGAGGGCTTCATCAAGAATCGCTACATCGGCCGTACCTTCATCATGCCGGGCCAGGAGCAGCGTGCGAAGTCGGTGCGCAGCAAATTGAATGCCATCGATTTGGAATTCCGCGGCAAGAACGTGTTGCTGGTCGATGATTCGATCGTGCGCGGCACGACCTCGGCGCAGATCATCGACATGGCGCGTGAAGCCGGCGCAAAGAAAGTCTATTTCGCGTCCGCCGCGCCTCCGGTCCGCTATCCCAATGTGTACGGTATCGACATGCCGGACGCGTCCGAGCTGGTGGCCGCTGGGCATACCGACGACGAGGTGCGCGACATCATCGGGGCCGATTGGCTGATCTACCAGGACCTGACGGATCTGGAACATGCGGTGCGCCACGACAACGCCCAGATCAAGGATTTCGACACCTCGTGTTTTTCCGGTGAGTACGTCACGGGCGATGTGACTGCGGAATATCTGCAGCGCCTGCAGGCAGAGCGTTCCGACGAGGCCAAGCAGCAGCGTCGCGATGGTGCCGCTCGTGGACTCAAGTCAGTGCGGTAATGCGCCTGTTGGTGATCGCAGAACGGGCCGAATATCGACTGCTGGTCAGAAAGCATGTCGAGATCGAATGGCCGGATACGATACTCATTGAGCATCGCCTTGGCGAAGATGCGCCGTTGGAGGCGCAATTCGCCGCCACCGGCTTCGACGCAGTCATCATCGTGGGGATGCCGCCCAACGGCGTGGCAGAAACACTGGCAGCCGCCCTGCTGTCGAAACCCGAATTTGCTCCCCTCGTTCTGATCACGCTGCAGGATGCGCCGTCGCCGGAGCCCGCAGCCGTACGCGGCTTGCACCGGGTCTACGGCCGCAAAATCGACCGTGACCGGCTGTTGCGGGCGATCACGGCCGCTTCACGCGAACATAGACAACGCCTGTCTGTGCTGCGATCGCATCCTGACTTCGATCAGCGCTACCGTTTCGGCTCGGTAATGATCCGCGGCCACCGCTGCATCCGGCAGGTCGGCAGGGGCGGCATGTGCACGATCTATCTTGCCGAAAGCGAGCGCGCGGGCACGCTGGTGGTGCTGAAGGTATTCAATCAGGTGCCGGACGTCTCGGAGCGCATCGTCGGTTTCGACCGCTTCTTGCAGGAATATGAAATTGTCGCCGGTCTCACGCATCAGAACATCGTGCGCATTTACGATTTGGGTGTGGCAGACGATCATGCGTATATCGCCATGGAACATTTTCCATCCGGCGATTTGCGCCAGCGGATGAAAACTCCACTATTGCCGGCGACGGCGCTCGGATATTTGGAACAAATCGGCAGCGCGCTACACGCCATCCATTCGGTGGGGGTGCTGCACCGGGACCTGAAACCGGCGAATGTCATGCTGCGCGCCGACGGCTCGTTGTGCCTGATCGATTTTGGACTTGCTAAGGCGAACGAAATGGCGGCGTCGCTGACCGGCACGCGCGAGATATTCGGCACACCCTACTACATGAGTCCGGAGCAGGGTCACGCAGAGGATATTGACGGGCGCAGCGATTTGTACAGCCTCGGCGTGATGTTCTACGAAATGCTGACGGGTAGAAAACCCTACACCGGCGCGACGGCGATGGAAGTGATTTACAAGCACAAGCGGGCGGAGCTACCGGACATTGCACCGCAATTTGCCGAATACGAAGTGCTGCTGCGGCGCCTGCTTGCGAAGGCGCCGGGTGATCGCTTTCAGTCGGCGCGCGAACTGCTGGTTGCGATCGCGGCGCTGAAAGTAGCGGCGTGAATCACGCGCTGCCGCGGTTCGCGCATCCGGTGCTGCGCGTGGCGACTCCCGCCGCTTGGGTGCGCG
>JAYTXS010000482.1:0-2653 GCA_043742845.1 Gammaproteobacteria bacterium | reverse complement strand
AAAAGCGATGTATTGCGTCAGCTTCGCACTACCGGCGCAAAATTCGTCTGGTGAATGCATTGCGACACGACTTGGTTGACTGCCGCGTGACTACGAGCGATGCTAGGGACGCATGACGTACCTACAGCCGTACTCGGTGCGCTGATGTCGGACGCATGCGAGAACTGCGGTGCCGCGAGCGCCAGGCGCCGATTCATCTTGCAGTGTGGATCCGGCCGGTGTTAGCTGGAACTATGACAGACAATAAAAAGACCTCGTAATGATCGGCGTAGGGGTAGATTTCGGCACCTCGAATTCGACGGTGGCCTGGTTCGACGGACGTCAATTGCGCTTCGTGGGCATCGAGACACACAGCCCGATTCTTCCCACCGCTCTACATCTGAGTAAGGAATACGAAGGTACCACCGGTGCCGCGGCCATCGAACGATACGTGCAGGAGAATGCTGCGCGTCTCGTGCACCTGGTGCCGGAGATCCTAGGTCAGGCAGCCGGATCAATCGAGGACAACAGCCCGGAGCACGAGATCGCCGAGTTGACCACGTCTAGAAACTTGGTGTTCGGGCCGCTCATCGATCATGGTTTGCCCGGTCGATTGTTTCTTGGACTAAAGCGCCTGCTCGGCAATCCGGCCATTGCACGGATCTTCGTCTTCAACCGGCCGTATCGGTTGGTGGCGCTATTGACCCCGGTGCTGCTGCGATTGCATGAAGCGGTTGAAAAGGAGCTGCGAGCGTCGGTCTCAAAGGCGCAC
The DNA here is from genome assembly GCA_043742845.1 of Gammaproteobacteria bacterium. Taxonomy (GTDB): domain Bacteria; phylum Pseudomonadota; class Gammaproteobacteria; order Steroidobacterales; family Steroidobacteraceae; genus Bog-1198. The sequence continues at coordinate 1,902 of JAYTXS010000482.1, read as the reverse complement.
GTCGGGCGCCCGGTGAACTTCGAAGGCAGCGATGTGTCGAGAAATTCGCTGGCCGTCAGTCGACTTACAGAGGCCTACGCGCATGCTGGCTTTCGCACTATTGAATTTTATCCGGAACCCATTGCCGCCACGTTGAGCTTCCTTTGGCAACGACAGCTGACGGGCAATGGCACGGTGCTGACGGTCGACTTCGGCGGCGGTACGCTCGATCTCAGTGTAATCCGCTACTCCGGAACAAAGTTCGACGTACTGTCGACCGCGGGCGCAGACCTCGGTGGCGATCGCATCGACCAATTGATATTTCGTCGATTACTGTTCCCTCTATTGGGTGACGGTGAGGTCTGGTCGCGCCTGATCGATGGCCGCATGGTCGAAACGCTATTTCCCTTCAACGATTATGAGGAAGGGATTCTCAATTGGGCGATCACTCATACCCTCAATCAAAACAGATATAAGACGCGCCTCACGGAACTCATCGCCGTCGGGGGTGCAGCGTCTGTCAAGTTTCAACGTCTCAAAGATCTCATTAACTACAACTACAGCTACAGTGTATTCAGCGCCATCAAAAGAGCGAAGGCGGAGCTGTCGACCCGAGATATTTCGTCGATCGACATCCCAGAATTGAACTTGACGGTAACCTTTACGCGAGCGCAACTTAACGAAATCCTAGTCCCTATGATGAACCGGTTGACCGAACTCGTTTATCAGGTGGTTGGACGCGCGAATCTGCCGATTAATGGGATTGATCTCGTAGTGCGGACGGGGGGCTCCTCACAAATCGTTGCCGTCAGGCAATTGTTGGAGAGGTTATTCCCCGACAAGGTCACCGAGCATGATCCTTTCACCAGCGTCGCCGGCGGTCTGGCCATCGCGGACTATCATGGGTACCGTTGGAAGTGAAGCGGATTCCCGCAGGTCGGTGTCTACGCAGGATGAACACGCGGCATCGTGCCTGCGATGCGGCATTCAGGGTTTCAGGCCAGCCGCTGGCCAACAATGCGGCCGATTTCCGTGAACACGGCCTCAACTTGGGATGCGGTCGGTGAACCGCCTTGCGTATAGGCGCAGATCAACACCGGCACGTCCGGCGTGCGCCATGCCACGGCAATGTCGCCGGACGCGTCCTGGCCGTTGTTGCCCGTCTTGTCGCCGATGCTCCAGTCCTTGGGCAGTCCGCCTCGCAGCCGGTTATCTCCGGTCTTGCAGTTCAACATCCAGCCAGTAAGGCGGCCGCGCGAAATTGGCGACAGAACCTTGCCCAGCACGAGGCGACGCAAGGTGCCCGCCATGCGGAAGGGCGTAGTGGTGTCGTGCGGATCCCCCGGCGGTGAGCGGTTCAGCTGCGGCTCGTTGTGGTCCAGGCGCGTCATCGTATCCCCGGTCGAGCGCCAAAATGCGGTCAGGGCTGCTGGACCGCCGACTCGCGCCAGCAGCAGGTTGGCGCAGGTGTTATCACTGTACTCCACCGCCGCCGCGCACATGTCACCCACCGTCATCACCCCTTTGGCCACGCTCTGCTTGGCCACGGGCGCGTACCAGTCGTCCGGAATGTCGCCGACACTGTAGGGAATCATTCGCTCCAGCTGATCCTGGCCACGATCGATACGCGTCAGGACCAGCGCGACGAGCGAGGCTTTGAAGGTGCTGCACATGACGAAGCGCTCGTTCGCGCGCCAGGCAATTTTCGCGCCCGTGGACAGGTTTTCGGCGTAGAGCCCGATCCGCCCGCCAGTCTGGCGCTCGTAGGTTGTGAGCTCCGGCGGCGCATCCACCGCCAGCGCCGGCCAGGCCACCATACTTGCAGCGACGGTTAAGAACGCTCGTCGATCCAACGTCACGCAGAAACTCCAAAGTACGCTACCGCCATGCGATGCGCAGCACGCTCAGCAGGCGTGGTGACCA
>JAYTXS010000481.1:0-4818 GCA_043742845.1 Gammaproteobacteria bacterium | reverse complement strand
CCGAAGAGCACCATCGTCCAGACCTCGCCGGTCCATACGGGACAGTGCAGCGACATTCGGGCGGCGCTCGAGCATTTGATGAATCGAATGATTCGCCGCTGAGCCGCCGGCTGCATTGTCTATAGGCGTATGCCTACGCGAGATGCCGTCGTTATCGACTAACCTCAGGCCCAGGAGTTGCACGACACTGCACGCTTCCCTCCATTTATTCGGAATAGGTACAGCAATATGAAATCACTTCCTCGGGCCTTGAGCCTTGCACCGCTACTTCTGCTCATGGCGGGTTTCGCTCATGCCGGCAAGTACGCCGATACCATGACTTTATTTCGCAACGCAGGCGAGAGTGCCACGTTCTTCCACAAGAGCTACGGTTATGCCGTGTTTCCGGATGTGGGGGAAGCCGGTTTTGTCGTCGGTGCGGCGCTCGGTAAGGGCCATGTGTACGCTCACGGGCGCCTCATTGGCGACACCACCATGGGCCAAGTCAGCGTGGGGTTCCAAGCCGGCGGCAAGGCGTATAGCCAGATAATTTTCTTCGAAGATAAGGCCGCGCTGGAGAAGTTCCAATCGGGTACTTTTGAGTTCACCGCCGGCGCCAGCGCTGTCGCGATTACCGCGAGTGCGTCCGCCAGTGCAGGAACCACCGGCGCTTCCGCCGGAGCCAGCGGCACCATGGACAACGCGAGAAACCAGGGTGTGTATACCAACGGCATGGCGGTATTCACGATCGCGAAAGGCGGTCTGATGTACGCAGCGACCATTGCCGGGCAAAAATTCTCCTACAAGCCGCGCGGCGCAGGCTGAGGATGCAGCCGTATCTCATTGGTTAAATAACAATGAGATACGGCATCTTTGTGATAATCGACTCTAGCTTCTTTTCCTACCTCGCTAAAACTGGCTGCCGCGCGTCGCGTCCTGCGACACGCTATGGTACTTTTTGCCGAGGGTCTCAAAAAAGGAAAAACGATAATGAAAGAGTCTGGTGCGTCGGTTCGTTTGTGCGTAGCACTTTTGCTGGCCTCCGGGGGCGCCGCGGTAGCGGCAACGGGTGCGCATGCCGCCGATGCCCCACCGCCGGAAATTCCCACGTGCACCAAGAAGATCGGCACATTGGCGGTGACGGAGCCCCAGAATCAATGGTGGCAGGCCCTGAACTTGGATTCACCGGCGGCCCTCATCAAGGTCTTTGTGTCGCAATCCAAATGCTTCACCTTGGTCGATCGCGGCAAGGGACTGGAGGCGGCCCAAGCCGAAAGACAGCTCGCGGCCAGCGGCGAGCAGCGCCAGGGCTCCAACATCGGCAAGGGTCAGATGAAGGCGGCGGACTACGTCCTCGTTCCCGATATCGCCAATCAGAATCGCAACTCGGGCGGCACCAACATCGGCGGTATGTTGGGCGGTATGCTGCCGCATGGCATTGGCGCGGTGGTCGGCGGGGTCAGCCTCAAGAGCAAGACCGCCGATGTCGTGCTCACCTTGACCGACGTGCGCTCGACGGAGCAGGTGGCGCTGGAACAGGGCCATGCTAAGAAGACGGATTTAGGCTGGATGGGCGGCGGCGGCGGTGCCTTCTTCGGCGGCTTCGCGGCTGGCGGCGCCAGCAGCTACGCCAATACGGAAATCGGCCAAGTGGTCACCATGGCCTACCTCGATGCGTATGTGAAAATGGTCAATGACCTGAAGAACAGCGCCCCCGATGCCAAGGCCGACAATGTGCAGCAAGCGGTTCGTTTAGCCAAACCTGCCAAGCTCTACACAGACTCGAACTTGAAATCCAAGGTGGTGCGCGACCTCGATCCCGGCATGATGCTGTATCCGACCGGCGACAAAATGGGCGTGTGGTGGAAAGTGACCGACGAACTCGGCAACGAGGGTTGGGCAGTATCGACGAATTTCGAATTGGCTCACTAGCCTTTCGTCGCCGTTGCATGGCGCTGCTCGCGCATCCGAGAAACGGATCGGCTGCGCGAGCGCCCGTCCACGTATCACTTCGGGTACGATTTAGTATGCGCACGCTATCCCTGCTCGCCTTTCTCGCCTTCACCGGCATGTGCGGGGCAGCAACGAATCCCCCCGCCGTGCCCCAATCTGGCGCCGGCACCGGTGCGCCGAAGCCGGCGGCTGCTGTGGCTGCGTCACAAGCTTCTCCCAGCAACCGGGTATCCGTATTGACCGGCGAACAAGTCATCCAAATTCTGGATGACACCGTCGATTGGTATCGAACCCTCGGGACGCAGCAGCAGAACGCCACTCAACCCAGTGACCTGTTGATTCTGTTTGCCAATCGCCAGACCGCGGAAAAGGTGGTGGGATTGGCGTTCGACATCGCTCGGGCCAATGCGGAACTCTTGAGCAGCGAGGCCGCCGCGGAGCAGAGCAGTGCGGAGCCGACCACGGTGGATGGCCCCACGCCACAGTCGCTCGACCTGCGGCAGAGCGCGCTGGATGCCAAGCGCCAAGAGACGAAAAAGCAAATGAGCGACGGCAAGCACCCGGAACTGCAGAGCGAGCTCGCGATGCTCGATGCCCGGAAAAACCTGCTCGACACCATGACGGAGTTCGTCAATTCGAGTGACCCAAAGGCGGCGGGCGCCAACAATCTCAAAGCACAAATCGATGCCATCGCCGCCACCATTCCCGGCATGAGCGTGAATGCAGCCGCCAGGTCCACCGCCGCCCCGTCGTCGGTCCCCGCCGCCGCGCCGGGCGCAACCGAGTCCAACAAGGACGCGCCGGTGCGTTCCGGACTGTGGGAGCTGACCACGAATGTGTTCAAGCTGCGGACCAAGGTCGACAGCATCGAGTTGATCGACCAACATACGGCGGCATTGGCGCACATCTTCGATGAGACCAGCGCACCGCCGCTCAAACAACTCAAAATCTACTCGGCTCGCAGCGATGCGCTGGCCGCCCAGTCGGATGCGGCAGGCGCGGGCGTGCACAAGAATCTGCGCAGTCAATTCGATACCTTGGCATGGCTCTTCAAACAGACGTCGGACATTCTCGTCCCGCTCAACAAGGAGAAAGTGCTGCTTCGCCAGTATCGGCACAACCTCGGCAATTGGCGCGAGTCGGCTGAGCGGCAATATTATGAGGCATTGGCGGCGCTGGGAATTCGTGCAGCAATCCTGGCGGGCATGTTGGCGGTAATTTTCGGCCTGGGGGAAATCTGGCGACGAGCCGTACTGCGTTTTTCGCACGAGCCGCGTCGCCGCTCGCAATTATTGTTGGTGCGAACCATCGTCGTGTGGACCGTAGTGCTGGTCATCGTGGGTTTGAGCTTCATCACCGAGATCAGTACGTTCGCCACCTTCGCCGGGCTGCTCACCGCCGGCGTGGCCGTGGCCATGCAAAGCGTATTGGTGTCCGTCGTCGGCTATTTCTTCCTGATCGGCAAGTATGGAATTCGTGTCGGGGATCGGATCCAAATCGGCACCGTCGTAGGTGAGGTGATCGACATTGGCTTGGTACGCATGCACTTGATGGAGCTCAATCAAAACGGGCCGCTAGGACCTACAGGTCGGGTGGTCGCCTTTGCCAATCTCATCGTGTTCCAAGCCTCGGGCGGCCTGTTCAAGCAGATTCCCGGGGTCAATCTGGCGTGGCATGAAAACACTCTGACGCTGCCTGTAGTGAACGACTACGCCGCACTGAAGCAGAAATTATTGGCCGCCATCAACGGCGTGGTCGGCAACTACAGCGCAGAAATCTCGCGCCAGACGGACCAAATCGCGAAGAGCACCTCCACCACGTCGGTCACCGAGGCTGCCCCACAGGTGCAGATGCATTTGACCAACGGCCGCATGGAAGCATTGATCCGTTATCCCGTGCATCTCGAACATGCCGCCGACATCGATGAGCGGGTGGCGCAGGCGGTGATGCGGGTGATTGCCGAGAGCGGCTCAGGGCCTGATACCCAAGCCTCATCGAAGGCCTAGCAGGAGGCCGTGTTGACGTTCTGAGGCTTGATTGGGGTAATCGTACGGTTCACCCAAAAACACCCGCTAGAGAATTCCATGTGAATCAATGCATTACACCTCTTTCATTGATTCTTTCTGAACATATTCAATCACTTATGGTTGATCCTCAAAGAACTCCATCTTTTCTCGAAAATAACAACGACGGGCGCCAGTAGACCCAAAAACTCACGGTAGGTGTCGGATTTGCCATCGCAGATTTAGCCATAGTTCAAGCAATCGATTGACCTTTTTCGACTGCCGCTCAATCGAACTTGGCGAGAAGTTGCCCGGCGGCTCACGAAGCCATTCCAGCAACGTCGAATCCGAACCGGGCTCCGGGCTATACAGCGCTTCGTGCCACTGAGTTCGAATGTGCAGAGGAATCCTCCATTCGATTTCTGCGAGTACCTCCTGCTCAACGCTTTGTACTGCCAGCTGCACCAGGGATCCGAGGCGGCGTGTAGCGGGGATAACGAACCGATGCTCGTAAAGCAACCGCCGCGCAGACGCCAACAGCGCATCTCCATCGATGCCCGCCTGGACCACGTCGCAAAGAGACGGAAGAATCTTTGGCGCATCGGTCATTTCGAAGCGCACGAAGCCGAGGAATTCAATTGCCCAGACTTGATGTTCAAACAGCGTCGGTCGCAATGTATCTTTATAGCGAGATCGGATGGCGCGAAGGACTTCGGGTTCAAAAGTGAAAAATCGGGAGATTTCAAATTCCGACAGTTCGGCGGGCAAATGCCGCCAGCCGAGATAGGGGACTTGCCAGGCCAACATGACTCAATCCTCGTGCGAAGGGATCGAAGCATGCAACTTTTTGCCCTACGCGTGGCGTTCAGGAATATTGCAGCGC
>JAYTXS010000480.1:0-2652 GCA_043742845.1 Gammaproteobacteria bacterium | reverse complement strand
ATTCACCGTAGCAACCAGTGCGCCCAACCCCGGCAGCTGCAGCAGATTCTCGAGCGGGCCGCCCGCGGGCTCGTGCAAATTCAGCGCCAGGTCCATGCGTGTAGGATCGAAGCGCAAATGCAGCGCGTAATCACCGTCACCGTCGATGCGATGCGCCGTCGCGTCGAAGACCATGTCCTCGACCGAACGCAGATGCGCATTACCCGCCAGCACCAACGACGCCGTAGTGCCGGCGAGTGCCGGACCGAGCTTCACCAGTTCCACCTTTAAATCCGCCACATCGATGCGTGGTATGGATGGCGGGCTGCTGCTGCGCGACTGGGAGGATGATTGCGGAAGCCGCTGCATATCGACGCTTGCCGCATGCAGCGTCTCGACTTGCACGCGTTGCGCCAGCAATGCCAGCGGCGACCAGCTCAGCGTAATTCTGTCGGCGGTCAGCCATATCCCCTGCTCGTCGCTGAGTTCCAAGTGCGCCAGAGTCAGTTGCTGCGGAAACGAACCCGCGAGTCCGGACAGGGCGACGTGGCCGGACGTCACTCGATGCGTCAGCCTCTCGATCAGGGCGCGGCCGGAGTCGGTATTGCCGGCAATGTACACCGAGATTCCCAGCGACAGGATCAGCAGCGCAAGACCACCGGCAATCCAAGCGGTAATTTTCAATGGCCGGCGCATCAAAAGGACTGCCCCAGACCGATGTAGAATTCGAACTTGTCCTGCTGCGAGTCCATGCGCTTGGTCGGCACCGCGATGTCGAAACGAATAGGTCCGATGGGAGTGTAGTAGCGCACGCCGGCGCCGACACCAATGCTGAACTGGTCAGGCACCGCTCTGAGGCTGCCGCTCACCTGCCCGGCATCGACGAAGAAAGCGGCGCCCAAGTTGGCGCCGAAGCGCTGCCGCAATTCCACGCTGGCCGCAGTAATCGCGGTGCCTCCGATCGGCAATCCGGCGGCCGGATCACCCAGCGGGAATTTCGGACCCACCGACTGATATTGATAGCCGCGAATGGTGCCGCTGCCGCCGCCGTAGAAACGTTGATCGGGCGGCAAACTGAGTTCGCCCGCTCCCTCCGCAATCCCGGCCAGTGCTCGGGCCGCAAGCACGGTACGTCCGGCATCGATGGGCAGCAGATGATTTAAGTCGAAATAGCTGGCGACATTGATCCGGCTGATGAGGAACTTCGAGTTCGGATGGCCGAGCGCCAGTGTCGGTGTCAAGCTCACCGAGGCGCGAACGCCGTGGCGCGGATCTTCCAGCGGCGATGCCAGATCGGTCGAGTCGTAGGCTACGGTCAGCGGCAACGCGAACAAAGTATAGAAGTGTGTCTCGGCATTCTGAATGATTTGCTCATCCGTCGTTGCGCCGCCGATGCTGACCATCCAGATGCTGGACAGCTTGCGCGCCAAGGTCACGCTGCTCGTACGCGCCGTCTGATCGTAGGCCTGCAGCGACTGCTTCAGCGCGCTGACCGCGAATTGCAATGATTGATCGCGGTGACCGAAGTCCGGCATGAGGTAGGTGGCCGTGGCGCCATAGCCTACGCCTGTGGTATCGCTGCCGCCGAGATTCAAAACGGACGCGGAGATAGAGAATAGTTGGGCCCCGCCGAACACGTCGCGATCCGACCATTTGACGGTGCCACTGCCGCCTAAGTCGCTGGAATACGCCGTGCCGGTGGAGAAAGTGTGGCGCAGCCTCTCGCGAACTTTGAAGGTGACCGGCACGCCTCCGGACTCATCGACCGCGGTGCCTATACTCAAGCTCACCTGGCTGAATACCCCAAGCGCGAGCAAATCGCGACGCGCGCGCTCTACCGCCGAAGAGCTGTACGGCTGGCCGGTGTGCAACAGCAGCCGGTCTCGCAGCAGCGATTCACGCACACGCTTCAAGCCGTCGATGTGCACCTCGCCGATGTTGACCTTAGGTCCCATCACCGCGTGAAAACGCAGGTCGAGCACCGGGGAGTCTGCCGATTCGTAGGCGACAGGGGGATCTACCGCCGCGAAGGCGTAACCTTTCTCCTGCAGCGCCGTCAACATCCGGGCGCCTCCCTCGAGCACCGCCGAGGCGACAGCAGGCTGACCGGTCTTGAGACCCAAAGCCCCCAGGATGGCTTCGGGCAAATCAGCGTCAACGTCAATCCGGCCCAAGTGATACAAAGGTCCCAACGCGATACTAATTTGGACCTGCGCGTCTTTGCCCGCCGGCAATGCGGTCAACGCCTCGCCCAGGCCCGGATTGGTGACATTGAGGCCGTTGATCTTGATCGCGGCGCTGCCTTGATAGTAACCATAACTCTCGAACGCGGTCTTGAGCCGATCCACGTCGCTGCGCGCACGCGCGATCAATCCAAACGGACTCACCGGCGCCGTTCCCCGCAGCGACTGCAGATCGGAAGTGGCCTGGAGCGTCGCGTCCATGTCGCTGTTGCCGACCGATGCAATCTCGACTCGGTAAGTCTGAGGGTCGGCCGCGCGAGCGAAAGAACATAGCGCCGTAACGGACCCCGTTACGGCAATCACCAGCGCGAATACGGTTTGATTCATCCGGTAGCAAGAATAACCGATGTGAGCCGGCGATTTTTGTCGGTTGACGCCTACAATGTGTATCACCGTTGCACGGATATCCGTCGCTTGGTCCGCGCAATAG
>JAYTXS010000479.1:0-1973 GCA_043742845.1 Gammaproteobacteria bacterium | reverse complement strand
CCACCCACGACTGCCATACGCCGTTCATTTCCGTGAAGGTAGCCATGTCCGTAAGCCAGATGGTCGTCGCCAACAGCCGGCTCTTGTCGGTGCCCGCTTCCTTCAGCAGAGCGTCGATCGCCGCGAGGATCTCCCGCGTTTGAATGGCGACAGTGGCGCCGGCGGCAACCTGACCGGCCATATATACGATTTTATTATGCACGACGGCCTGCGACATGCGTGGACCGGTTTGAATGCGCTTGATCGTCATAATGTCTCCACGGGATAACTTGTACCGCTAGGGTATACCGGCCCTATGATCGATACGCGAACATTGCAAGCGCGTAGGCGCTATTGTAAATCTGACAATCGCAAGGAATTGGGAGAACGCATGGATTTAGGAATTCGCGGCCGGACGGCAATCGTCTGCGCATCAAGTCAGGGGCTGGGCAGGGCCTGCGCTCACGCGCTCGCCGAGGCCGGCGTCTCGCTGGTCATCAATGGACGTAACCGCACCCAACTCGAGCGTACGGCCGAGGAAATTCGCCGCGCCACCGGCGCGGATGTCACACCGGTGATCGGCGACGTGTCCACCGTAGAAGGCCAAGAGGCGCTGCTGGCGGCCTGCCCCAGCCCCGACATCCTGATCAACAACAACGGCGGCCCGCCGTTTCGGGACTTTCGCGAACTCGATCGGCAGGCCATGTTGACCGGCGTCACCATGAACATGGTCACCCCCATCGAACTCATTCAAAAAGTCATCGAACCCATGACGAAGCGCGGTTTCGGCAGAATCGTGAATATCACGTCCATCAGCGTCAAGATGCCCATCCCTGGGCTGGATTTATCCAGCGCAGCCCGCGCCGGCCTGACCGCCTTCGTGGCCGGAGTCGCCCGCAAGGTCGCCGACAAGAACGTCACCATCAACAATCTGCTGCCGGGAAATTTTGACACGCAACGCCTGCGCAACGGCTTCGTCGCCTCCGCCAAGCAATCCGGCAAACCAGAATCGGAAATGGCCGCGCGGGCCATGGCTGCGATTCCCGCCAAGCGTTTCGGCACCCCCGCGGAGTTCGGACAAACCTGCGCCTTCCTGTGCAGCGTCCATGCCGCGTACATGACCGGTCAGAACATCCTGCTGGACGGTGGAGTGTATCCAGCCGCCTTTTGAACCACCGGACGCGCTGACGGCGGCCCGCCGGCCATTTTTGGCCGATCCGACGTGGGCAGCTAATTTGTAGCTCCACTGCAACGTCACAGAGCGGGCTGCTGTCAACAGTTGATAGTGTTCTCAAAAACCAGGCACGGCACTGACCGCGAAAGCCCCAGTTCAGATAAATTCGCTTTCTTCGTCTGCTTTTCAGGAGCTCACCGGAGACGTCCATGCACGCACACACCGCAAAACGCCATGGCGAAGTCCAAGACCCTGGGGTCCCGTTGCGGGCATCACCCGATCCATGCTCGTCCTACGTGGTCAACGCGTGATTCTCGATCGCGAGCTCGTCGCGATCTACGGCGTGTCCACCGGGCGACTCAACGAGGCCGTCAAGCGCAACGCCGAGCGCTTCCCGGCGGATTTTATGTTCCAGCTCACGGCCCAGGAGATCGAGAACTTGAGATCACAATTTGCGATCTCAAGTTGGGGCGGCCGGCGATATCGTCCTTTCGCCTTCACCGAGCACGGCGCCATCCAGGCCGCCAACGTCCCGAACTCCGCACGCGCCATCGTTATGGGCGTCCACGTCGTGCGCGCCTTCGTGCAGCTGCGCGATCTGCTCGCCTCGAACAAGGAGCTGGCCCGCCGCTTCGAACAGCTCGAAGCGCGGCCCGATAACAAGCTCGCCGACCACGCTGACGCCATCGCTGCCATCCGCTCCGCTATCCGCTCCGCTATCCGCGAACTCATGAACCCGCCACCGCCTAAGCACCGCGGCGTTGGGTGCACCGCTAATATCGAGGAGAAGCCATAGCAACGCCGCTGCACTGTGCAAAAC
>JAYTXS010000478.1:0-14564 GCA_043742845.1 Gammaproteobacteria bacterium | reverse complement strand
CCAGAAATTTCGGCGCTTCAATAATCTGGGTGCCGTTCTCGGATTCCGCGATGGGACTCGCCTGCGCAGAGAGCGAGCGCAGCAGCGCGAATTGTCCGTAGAGCTGATCGAGTTTGACGGCCAGCGGCAAGAAATCGCTGCCGCTCACTCTGCCGCGGGTGCGCAATTCCTGCAGGGAATCCTCCAGCAGCCGAGCCGCTGTCTCGAATCCCGTCAGTTTGAGCGCGGCGGCGTCGCGCCGCACTCTATCGACCTCGCTCACCGTCTCCTCGATCTTGCTGCGAAATGCATCCGTCTCGCGCGCCGGCTTTTTCAACACCCCGTTGATGGTTTTCATCGCGGCATCGGTGCGCCGTAAGAATGCGCTAAAGCGCGTGGCTCCGGCCGAGAGGACGCTGCGCAATATCTCGCCCTGCACCTGCATTTGCGCGCGCAGGTCGTCGAGTTCGCGATCTTGCTGCACTCGAGCAGTGATGTCGGTGACGCGCACCAGCCAGGCACGCGGCTCGTCGACATAGTCGACAGCGTTGAATTCGAAAGAGTAGTGAGCGGACTCGGAGGTTCCGTCCGGATTCACCAGGCGGACCTCGACATCCTGCAGCGGGTTCTCGAGCGTCGCCGCGTCCGGCGCCGCGGCATCGAGCAGCCGGCTCAGGAAGGCGCGGGCCACGGCCAGGGTCTTGGCGGTGACGAGCGGGCCGATCAATTTTTCAAAGCTGACGTTGGCGAAGTCCTGGCGGCGAAACAGCGTCGCCAGCGACTGCGACACCTGCGGCTGGATCTTATCCTTGGCGTCGAGCAAAAATAGCCCCTGAGGACTTCCCTTGAGGAAGGCGTCGGCCAGCCGATTACCGTCTGCGACGAGTTGTTGTTTCTCGCGCTCATGACGTTTAACGCTAATGAACATACGAACAGGGTGCCAAACGCGGCCGCGAGCGGGCTTGATGGGTGTCACAGCCTCAGTGCGGCCACCGAGACGCGCATCACAGTCAGGCGACGGCGGCCACCACGGGGCCCAAATCCGCCAGCAGTTCGTCCACTGTCGCGTATCGGTCGTTCTGCCTTTTTGCCATGAGGCGATCGAGCAGCGGCTGCTGTGCCGCAGTGGCGGGCGGCAATGTCGGCACCGTCGCGGTAGAGTGCTGCTGCATGATTTCCAAGGCGGTACGGCCGCCGTAAGGTCTCTGGCCGGTGAGCATTTCGTAGAACATGACGCCGAGACTGTACAAATCGGTGCGCACATCGACGCGCTGACCCTGGGATTGCTCCGGGCTGATGTAGTACGGCGAGCCTAAGACCTGGCCTATGCCGGTGGTGCCGGCGTCATCCAACGAACGGCGCGCCAAGCCGAAGTCGATGAGCACCGGAGAATTATCCTCGCGCAGCATGACATTTGCGGGCTTGAGATCGCGATGCAAAATCCCGAACACATGGATGACCCTTAATGCCTCGGCGATCGAGCGCAAGTAGTACAGACTCTCATCGACACTCATGGGATTGCGCAGACGGTCGCGCAAATCGCCGCAGGGGAAGTATTCCATCGCCAGATACAAATGACGGGGCAGCGAGCCAAAATCGTAAATCTCGGCGATGGCGCGGTGGGTGATGCTGGAAATGATCTCGTATTCGCGCTGGAAGCGTTCGGCGTCGTCGAGTTCGCGTTGGGATTCGCCGCGGTTCATCACTTTGAGTACCACGTTGCGCCGCAGACGCTCGCTGCGCGCCAGAAAAACCTGCGAGAAATTGCTGGCGGCAATGTCTTTCTGAATGGCATAGCCGGGTACGTGAACGCCCGAACCTTCAGCATCGGCGGGCGCCAAGCCCTTGTTTGCCTGGTCCGCCGCGCGCCGTTTTTTGAGGGCTTCGGTAATGGCCGTCAGCAGCGAATCACGGTTGATGCGTGTCAGCGCCAGATAGTCCTTGGCGCCGCTCTTCATGGCTCGGACCGCCGCTATTTCGCTGCCGTGTTCCGCCAGCACGATGCAGTGCAAGGACGGCTGAGTGAGGAGCATCTGCGCCATGTGATGCATCGCGGCGCCGGAGGCCTGCTCATCGGTAAAGTCAGCCTGTAGCAGTACGGCATCCGGCGCCCGCTCGGAGATCATCCGGGTGAGCACGGCGGATTCTTCAGCGGGCGCGGTAGTCACCTGGGCGTTGGGCCAGTGGCTGGTGACATGGTGGGTCAGCCACTGCAGGCGCTTGGTATCGCCTCCTACCACCAAAAGGATCGGTCCGGTCGTGTCTGCCATAGATTAAGTCTGCTACAAGGACCGCCAGCCTAGCGCGTAGGGGCGGCGTTTGGCCCGTTGGGATTTCACATTTTGGAACCAATACGCCGGCTCGAGGTCCCATCAGCTGTCAGGAAACATCGCTAAAGAGAGGTCTTATTCCAATGGGAAGCGTCAGAACTTGGTCACTTGCGGCTGTCGCGGGTATCTTCGTCGTGGTTGTCGCACATCAACGTTCCAATGCCGATGTGGGGGACGTGGCAGCCCCTCCTAGCCGTGCGGAGGTTCCGGCAGCGAGTCCGGCACCCGCGTCCGCGCGGCCCGCATCCGGGCGCGTCATGGGACTGCCCGATTTTTCAGGCTTGGTTGCTGAGAACGGTGCTGCGGTGGTCAATATCAGCGTGGTGGAAAAAGCCCATAAGGGCAGTGCGCCAGGCGAGAGCGATGCCGATGACCCGTTGTCGCAGTTCTTCCGCCACTACCAGGCGCCCGGTCAGGCGCCGGGGCCGGGACCGGAGCGCACGCCGCCCAGCAAGGGGGTGGGGTCTGGATTCATCGTCAGCGCCGATGGTTATGTTTTAACCAATGCGCACGTGGTGGCGGACGCCTCCGAGGTGACGGTCAAGCTTACCGATCGCCGCGAATTCGTCGCCAAGGTAATTGGCGTCGACAAGCGCAGCGATGTGGCGCTGATCAAAATCGCCGCGACCGGCCTGCCCACCGTTCGCTTCGGCGATTCGGAGCGCTTGCGACCGGGTCAGTGGGTGATCGCCATCGGTTCGCCGTTCGGCTTCGAGAACAGCGTGACCGCGGGCGTGGTGAGCGCCACCGCGCGGCCGCTGGATGAAACCTACGTGCCCTTCATTCAGACCGATGCGGCTGTGAATCCCGGCAATTCCGGCGGGCCTCTGTTCAATGTGGATGGTGAGGTGATCGGCATCAATGCGCAGATTTACAGCCGTACCGGCGGCTACATGGGCATGTCATTCGCCATCCCCATCGATCTGGCGTTGAATGTGAAGAATCAGCTGCTCACCAAGGGCAAGGTGTCGCGCAGTCGCATCGGCGTGGCGGTGCAAGATATCAATCAGAAGCTGGCGACCTCGTTTGGCTTGAGCGCGCCGCATGGGGCACTGATCAGCAGCGTGGACCCGAAGGGCCCGAGCGAGCGAGCGGGCTTGAAGCCCGGCGACGTCATCACCAGCGTCAACGGGAAACCGATCGATCATTCATTCGACTTGCCTACCATCATTGCCGACATAGCGCCGGGCACCGAGGCGCGCATCGGCGTCTGGCACGAGCACCAGGCCGGCATGGTGGACGTCAAGACCGTGCTGTTGGACGAGGAGCCAGAGCAGACGGCCCGCAACGAGGGCGGCGAGAACGGCGGCAAGCTCGGGCTTGCGCTGCGACCGCTGGAGCCCGGCGAGCAGCAGGAACTTCATACCCGCGGCAAGCTGCTGGTGGAGGATGTATCGGGTCCGGCGCTGGCGGCCGGGCTGCAGCCGGGCGATGTGTTGCTGGGCGTCAATGGATCGGGCGTGACCTCGGTGGCGGACTTGAAGCGGGAGGTCGCGCGGGGCGGCCACAGCGTCGCTTTGCTGATCCAGCGCGAAGATCGGCAGCTGTATTTGCCGGTCGACATTGGATAATGCGCTGCGGCAGCGGTTTTATTGTACTTAGCCTGAGGATTCGGGCCTAATCGCGGGCGTGCAAACCGCCAGTCCCTTGTTTTCCAGCGTGAAAGAGAATTTCGCCGGCGTAAAGCCGGCGACTTTCTTGCCGACCAGCCGTGCCGAAATGACGGCGCTCGGCTGGACGCAGTGCGACATCATCATCGTCACCGGCGATGCCTATGTGGATCATCCCAGCTTCGGAATGGCGATTATCGGCCGGTTGCTGGAGGCTCAAGGGTTCAGGGTGGGCATCATTGCCCAGCCGGATTGGCATGGCACCGCCGACTTCGAGTCCTTGGGCAAGCCGCGCCTGTTCTTCGGCGTGACCGGCGGCAATATGGATTCGATGGTGAACCGCTACACCTCGGATCGCAGGGTGCGCAGCGACGATGCCTATACGCCGGGCGGGCAGGGCGGCAAGCGACCCGACCGCTGCGTGATCGTTTATTCACAGCGCATTCGCGAAGCCTTCAAAACCATTCCCATCGTGATTGGGGGTATCGAGGCGAGCCTACGGCGTATCGCCCATTTCGATTATTGGTCGGAGCACGTGCGCCGCTCGGTGCTGGTGGACTCGAAAGCCGATCTTTTGGTGTACGGCAATGCGGAGCGCCAAATAGGCGCGATTGCGCAGCGCCTGGATGCGGGCGAAGCATTGAGAGACATTACCGACCTGCGTGGCACGGCGTACTTGCGTCGCGGCATGCCGCAGGGCTGGGTGGAAATCGACTCGAGCGAGTTGGATACCCCCGGTGCGCTGAACCCTGCCATCGACCCGTACGCCAGCGAGGAGGACCGCCGCTCCGGGCAGCCGCAGGCCGCAGGCACGAGGACTGGAGCGGGCGCAGCGGCGCTCGCATCGCCCGCCGAGACGGTAGTCAAGTTCCATCGCAAAGTTCCGAATGCGCAGCGCGAGCGCAGCGTCATTCGCCTACCGTCCTTTGAGCAGGTGAGCGCGGATGCCGTTTTGTATGCGCATGCCTCGCGCATTTTGCATTTGGAAGCGAATCCCGGGAACGCGCGCGCTCTGGTACAGCGCCACGGCACGCAGGAGCTGTGGCTGAATCCGCCGCCGATTCCCTTGGCCACTGCCGACATGGACGCGATTTACGAGCTGCCGTACGCACGTCGGCCGCATCCGGCCTACGGCAGCGCCAAAATTCCCGCCTACCATATGATTCGGTTTTCGATCTCAATTCAGCGCGGCTGTTTCGGCGGCTGCACTTTCTGCTCCATCACAGAGCACGAGGGACGGATCATCCAGAGCCGCTCCGAAGACTCGGTCATTCGCGAAATCGAAACCATTCGCGACAAGGGCGAAGGATTCACCGGCGTGATCTCCGATCTCGGCGGCCCGACCGCGAATATGTACCGGCTGCATTGCAAGAGCACCGTCATCGAGTCAGCGTGTCGCCGGCCTTCCTGCGTATTTCCCGCGGTGTGCCCGAATCTCAATACGGACCATGCGCCGTTGATCAATCTATATCGCCGCGCGCGCAGCTTGAAGGGCATTAAAAAAGTATTGATCGCTTCCGGTGTGCGCTACGACCTCGCCATCGAGTCGCCGGAATACGTCAAGGAACTCGCGACTCATCATACCGGCGGGTACCTGAAGATCGCCCCTGAGGCCATCGGCGAGGGCCCGTTGTCGAAGATGATGAAGCCCGGCGTCGGCGCGTACTACCGTTTCAAGGAGTTGTTCGACAAGTATTCCAAGGAAGCCGGCAAGGAACAATATCTCATACCCTATTTCATTGCGGCGCACCCCGGCACCCGCGATCAGGACATGCTCGAATTGGCGTTGTGGCTGAAGAAGAACGGCTTTCGAGCCGATCAGGTACAGGCATTTCTGCCCTCGCCGATGGCTACTGCAACGGCCATGTATCACTCGGGCAAGAATCCGCTGAAGCGCATTTCTCGCAGCAGCGAAGAAGTCGTCATTCCAAAGGGCATCAAGGTGCGTCGTCTGCACAAGGCGTTCCTGCGATATCACGATTCGAACAATTGGCCGGTGCTGCGCGAGGCGCTGAAGCGCATGGGCCGCGCAGACTTGATCGGCAACGGTCGCCAGCACCTGGTGCCGGCGTACCAGCCGGTGACCGCAGCGGCGGGCGGGCCGCGGCCGGGCTCGGCGCTGCCGTTTCGCACGCAGCACACCGGGTTGCCCACAACGGGCCGGCCCAAGTCGGGCCGACCCACGACGGGCCGTGCACTCGTGGGTAAGCCCGCCGGTGCTTCGAGCCTGACCAAGCGGCGGGGCCGGCCCTGAGGCGTAAGGCCACGCGGAATCGCTTGCTAGGCTCCCCGCCGTGCGATTAAAGTTCCGGCGCTGTCTAGCGGTTGCGCGCCGCAATTCATCAACTTAACTGTTTGGGAGCGCTAAGAACGCCCGATTCAAAGGGCGCGTGTGAAGCATGGACCATTGGATCGTACATAAATTTGGGGGATCGAGCGTCGCTGACGCGGGCTGTTTCCAGCGGGTCGCCGATATCGTCGAGGCGTCGGCCAATCCGCGCGAGGCCGTGGTGCTATCCGCCTGCCGCGGTGTGACCGACGGCTTGCTCGGACTGGTGCAGCTGGCGGAGCGTCCTGACGGCGATTTCAGCGCCGCCATCGATGCGATCAAGACGCGCCACATCCAGCTAGCCGCGGCACTGGTCTCCAAAGAAGCGTGCGCGCGCTACTACTCGCAGCTGGAGCGCGATTGCCGCGACATCGCAGGCATACTGCAAACCGTGCGCCTCATCCGCTCTTCGACCAGCTCGATGCGGGATGTCATTTCGGGTTACGGCGAAATCTGGTCGACGCGGCTATTCGCCCCGTTCCTGCGTGAGCGCGGGCGCATCAAGGGCGATGTGCTGTGGATCGATGCGCGCGAAATCATCATCGTCGAGCAGGGCCCGCTCGGGCCTGCCGTGCAATGGGCGGCAAGCGAGGCGAATATCGCACGCGTCGTGCCGCCGGGCTTTGTCGGCCGGCTCATAGTCACCGGCTTCATCGCGACCTCGGTGAAGGGAAATCAGACCACCCTGGGGCGCAACGGCAGCGATTTTTCCGGATCGATTTTCGGCGCCTTGCTGCGGGCTGCGCAGATCATCATCTGGACCGATGTCGACGGCGTATTGTCAGCCGATCCGCGGTTGGTGCCGAATGCGCAGGTGATCGATCAACTGTCGTACAACGAGGCCATGGAACTTGCCTATTTCGGCGCCAAGGTCATCCACCCGCAGACCATGGAACCGGCGGTGGCGCGCAACATCCCGATCTATATCCGCAACACCTTCGCGCCGCAGAAGTGCGGCACACTGATCTGCGCTCACCCCGAGTCGGCACTCAAGGTGAAAGGCATCACCACCATCGATCCTATCGCGCTCGTGAACCTCGAGGGCGCCGGCATGATCGGTGTCCCCGGAACTGCGCATCGGCTGTTCGGGGCCCTACGCGACGCGGGGATTTCCGTCATCCTGATTTCCCAAGGCAGTTCAGAACACTCCATTTGTTTCGCCATCCCTGCCGCGCAGGCGGTGCGCGCCGAGGAGGCGGTGCGGCGCGCCTTCGACGCGGAATTGCGCGACGGCCAGATTCAGCATGTGGAAGTCGCTCTGGGGATGAGCATATTGGCGGTCGTCGGCGATGGCATGGCGGGCGCGCATGGCGTGGCGGCAAAAGTATTCAATTCGCTGGGCGGCGCCTCCATCAGCGTGCGTGCGATTGCGCAGGGCGCATCCGAACGCAATATTTCGGTGGTGGTCGACGGCAAGGTCGGCGCCAATGCGCTGCGCGCCGTGCACGCCGCGTTCTACTTGTCGCCGAACACGCTGTCGATCGGCTTGATTGGACCTGGCATCGTGGGCCGCGCGCTGTTGGCGCAGATCGAGACTCAGATCGAGAGATTGCGCGGCCTGAATCTGGATTTGCGGGTGCGCGGTATTGCCAGTTCCAAGCGTATGTTGCTGGAAGAAACGGCGGTGGACATGGCTCGCTGGGCCGAACGCATGGAGGAGGCGGGCGAACCGCTCGATCTGGAGAAGTTCGCCAATCACCTGCAGGCGGATTATATCCCGCACACCGTGATCGTCGATTGCACCGCCAGTGCCGAGGTGGGACAAAACTACGCCGCGTGGCTGGGCCGCGGAATCCACATCGTGACTCCGAACAAAAAAGCCAACAGCGGCACACTGCCTTACTACCGCGAATTGCGCGACGTAGGGCGAGCCTCGGGCGCCCATTATTTATACGAGGCTACGGTAGGAGCGGGTCTGCCCATCATTCAGACGCTGCGCGACCTGCGCCAAACGGGCGATGAGATCACGCGCATCGAGGGGATTTTCTCCGGCACTCTGGCGTATTTGTTCAATGTATTCGACGGTCGCGAGAGCTTTTCCTCGATCGTGCGCACGGCCAAAGCCAAGGGCTACTCCGAACCGGATCCGCGCGATGACCTTTCGGGCATGGACGTGGCGCGCAAGCTCATCATCCTGGCGCGCGAAATGGGATTGACCCCGGAGATGTCGGACGTGCGGGTGGAAGGCTTGGTGCCGCAGGCGCTCAACGACTGCGGAGTCGATGAATTCATGGCACGTCTGCCGGAATTCGATGCCGACATGGCGGCCATGCTGAGCGATGCACGCAGCAAGAACCAAGTGCTGCGCTATGTCGGCCGCATCGAGGCCGACGGCACGGCCACGGTGGGGTTGGTACGCTTGGACGCCAAGCACGCCTTTGCCAATATCGCTCTCACCGACAATGTGGTGCGCTTCGCCACGCGCCGCTATTGCGACAATCCGCTGATCGTCCAGGGGCCGGGCGCAGGTCCTGAGGTGACGGCCGCGGGAGTGTTCTGCGATTTGTTGCGCTTGTCCACCTACCTGGGAGCTCATCTGTAATGCTCACCGACGTTACCGCGTTCGCGCCCGCCACGGTCGCCAACGTTGCGATTGGTTTCGATATCTTGGGACACACCGTGGAGGCGCTCGGCGACCGCGTGCGCCTGCGGCGCATCGATGAGCCGGTGGTGCGCATTCGTGCGATTTCCGGTGTGGCCGGCGATTTGCCGGTGGAGCCTGCGAATAATACGGCGGGCCGCGCAGTACAGGCCTTGCAGGCGGCTTTGGGTCTGGATTTCGGCTTCGAAATGGATATCGAGAAGGGCATACCGTTGGGTTCCGGATTGGGCGGATCCGCCGCCTCGGCAGTGGCCGCGGTAGTGGCAGCGAATGCGCTGCTGCAGCAGCCGTTGCCGCGGCTCGAACTGCTCAAGTTTGCGATGCAGGGCGAAATTGTCGCCAGCGGATCGGCGCACATCGACAATATCGCGCCCTGTCTGTTCGGCGGCCTGACCTTGACGGTGGGCATCGATCACCCTCGCGTGAAGCAAATTCCCGTGCCGTCGTCACTGCGCTGTGTGTTGGCGCATCCGCACATGTACCTAGGTACCCGCGAAGCGCGCGCCATTCTCAAGACCGACATCAGCCGCTCGGATTTCGTCTGGGCCAGCGCGAATCTAGCGGGATTCATCAGCGGCTGTTATTCCAATGACCTGGACATGATTCGCGACTCCTTCAACGATGTGATCATCGAGCCGCAGCGGCATTCTTTGATTCCCGGATTCAAGGATGTGCAACGCGGGGCCATGTCGGCCGGCGCCCTGGGGTGTTCGATCTCCGGAGCCGGCCCGACGGTATTTGCGTGGGCGGAATTCCAATATGCCGAAGCGGTGCGCGGCGCGATGGTGGCAGGCTTCGCCGCCCATGGACTGCAATCGGATCACTGGATTTGCAGTATGGAAAACTACGGCGCGCGCGTGGTGAAGGCCTGATGCCGGAGCTTCAATTCCTGAGCACGCGCGGCGGTTCGCCGCCGGTGTCCTTGAGCGAAGCGATTGCTCGGGGCCTGGCGCCGGACGGCGGCTTGTATATACCCAACCGGCTGCCGACGGTCGATGCGGCAGGAGCCGCCGCAGCTGCCACGCTGCCGGCCGTAGCGCGCGCGGCGCTTGCGGGTTTTTTCAGCGGCGATCGACTGCAGGCGGCGCTGAGCGATATCGCGGACGCGGCGTTGGATCTTCCCGCCCCGACCACCGCGGTCGTGGGCAGTGAGCACCCGCTGTTTGCGCTCGAGCTGTTTCACGGACCCACCGCCGCGTTCAAGGATTTCGGCGCGCGCTTCCTGGCCGAGAGCTTGCAGCGACTGGAAACCCAGGCGCCGACGCCGATGACCATTTTGGTGGCAACCTCCGGCGACACCGGAGGCGCGGTGGCGGCCGCCTTCCATCGCCGGCCGTGGGTGCGCGTCGTGATCCTGTACCCCGCAGGGCTGGTGAGTCCGCGTCAGGAGCAGCAACTTTGCTGCTGGGGGCAGAATGTGTCCTCGCTGCGCATCGCCGGCACCTTCGATGATTGCCAACGGCTGGTCAAGGAAGCCTTCGGTGATTCGGCGTTGGCCGCCAGGCACCGTTTCAGTTCAGCCAACAGCATCAATATCGGACGGCTGTTGCCGCAGATGGTTTACTACGTGGCGTCGAGCCTCGACGTCGAACGCCGCACCGGCGCCAAGCCGTCCTACATCATTCCGGCCGGCAATCTCGGCAATGCCTTTGCCGCAGTCTGGGCGCGTGCGCTGGGCTTTCCGATCGGGCGCATCATCCTGGCGCACAACGTGAATCGCACCGTGCCGGACTTTCTGACGACGGGAATCTGGCAGCCGCGTCCGAGCATCGCGACGCTGGCCTCGGCTATGGATGTCGGAAATCCCAGCAACATGGAGCGCGTACGCGCGCTGTATCCGACCATGAGCGGGATACGCGAACAATTGAGCGCGGACATCGTCGATGACGCTACAATCCGGGCTCGTATCGGAGAGGACTTCATGCGCTATGGCCGCGAATGGTGCCCGCACACGGCAACCGCCGCGGAAGTCTATGCCCGCTTGAACGCAGACGAACGCCGCGCCCATCCGTGGGTGGTAGTCGCCACGGCGCACCCGGCGAAATTCAATGAAATCGTCGAACCCCTCATCGGCAAAGCCGTGACGGTTCCGCAGAGTCTCGATCGGCTGCTGCGATTGCCGCAGCAGTCGCTTGATCTGCCGCCGACTCTCGAGGCGCTGGCCGCGGCACTCGTATGATCAACCTTGGAATAAGCCCGGAGTGGATCGGCGCAGCGGCGCTGGTGCTGCTGCTGGCTGCGGCCGCCTACTGGGGGTATCGCGCCTACCAGCGCGGCGCGCGACGCCGCGGATTGCTGGCGCTCCTGGGAACCGTGGCGTTCGAAGCCGTGCATCAAATCCTCGTGCCCGACGGCATGGGAGGGTTCATTCACATAGACCATCTGCTGCTTACGCCGCGCGGCGTGTTGGTGCTCGATACGCGCCGCGTTGCCGGGCTGATCTTCGGCGGCGACCAAATGAGCGATTGGACCGTTCTGGGGCGCGGCCGTCGTTACACCTTCGATAATCCGCAGCCGGCGCTCTATGACAGGATCGCGGCGGTGAAAGCGTTGTCCGGGGACCTCCCCGTGGAGGGGCGCCTGCTGTTCTCCAGCGTGGGAAAATTCACCAAGGGCAAGCCGAAATGGGTGTTGATGCTGGACGGCATCGAAGTGGAGTTTCCGGTGGTTGACCGCGCCATGAAATCCTCCCCGGGATTTGCCGCGTATTTGGACGCATGGAGCCGGTTGGTGTCGCAGCTGCGACCCAGCCCGCATCTATTCACCAGTCTTTGAGAGCGAAGAACCGAACGGCATTGCGCGTCGTGGCTGCGGCCACGGCTTCCATGGATTCGCCCCGCAAATGCGCGACGGTGGCTGCGATATGCGGCAGAAAACCGGGCTCATTGCGCCGCGATTTCGGCTTCGGTGCAAGGTCGCGCGGCAGCAAGTAGGGCGCGTCTGTTTCCAGCATCAGACGATCCGAGGGGATGTGGGGTACCGCCTCGCGCAAACGTTGGCCGCGCCGTTCATCGTTGACCCAGCCGGTGACGCCGATGTGCAGGTCGAGCGCCAAGTAATCCTCGAGCTCGGGTCGCCCTGCGGTGAAGCAGTGCGCGACACCCCCGACCAGCGAGCGGCGAAAGTCCTTCAGAATCGCAACAAAGTCGTCATGCGCGTCACGTTGGTGCAGGAATACCGGCTTGGCGGCAGCGGCCGCCATGTGCAGCTGAGCGGCAAAGGCGGCACGCTGCACATCGCGGGGTGCGAAGTCTCGGTAATAGTCCAAGCCGCATTCGCCGCCCGCCACCACTTGCGCAAGACGCAGCAGCGCGGCGATATCATCGCGTGCGTCCTCGAAGCTCTGGGCGTGGTGCGGATGAAACCCAGCGGTGCTCCACAGGACGCCCGGATGCGCCGCCGCGAGCTGCGCCGCTTGGGCCGAACTCGCCCGATCGGTGCCGGTGAGGATTTGGCCGTGTACACCGGCCTCGAAGGCGCGCGCCATGACCGCCTCACGATCGCTTGCAAAGCTGTCGTGCGTGAGGTTCGAACCGATATCAATTAGTGTTAACTTCATGCCGTCACCGTAACTACCGTGATTATAATCAGTCGCCGCACCCATGCGAGGAATTGCCCTACTATGCAGGCCGCCAGAATTCTCTTCTTATCGGCATTGTTGCTGTCGGTTGTGGCGAAAGCTCAATTGGGCGGCGACTACCAAGCGCAAATTCTCTACGCCTACCAGACTGAGGATAGCCACAGCCTGACGAATTTGATTCAAGACCTGGGCACGCAGGTCAAGGCCGACGCCGCAGACGCGTCGCTGCGCTATCACTTGGCGCACGCGCAATACCGCCGCGGTCTGCTCGACGGCACGCGCGATGCGCAGCAGGCCGAGGCTTCGTTCTCTGACTGTATCGATGAGCTCAAGCCGGAGCTGTCGCAAGATGTAAAGTCGGCGGAGTTTCTGGTGCTGCAGTCGGCCTGCTACGAAGGTCTGGCACAGCATAGAAAGCTCGAAGCGGTGCTGTTGCGTTCACGGTCAGGGGACCGCTTGAAGACGGCGCTCAATCTCGCGCCGCGCAATCCGCGCGCAGTGTTCCTGTCCGGCGTGGAAGGCTTGCGGGAGGCGAAAGCGGGTTCCGCCGAGCAGCAGCATGCCTTTACGCAACTGCAGCTGGCGGCGCAATTGTTCGATGCCTCCTCCGCCACCAGCATCGATGCGCCCGGCTGGGGGCACGCCGAGGCGTACTTGGCTCTCGGCCGGGAGCTACAGTCGCGCGGCGATCAATTGGGCGCCCGCAATTGGATTGAAAAAGCCCTGATCGTCGCCCCCGACTATAAAGCGGCGCAGCGCCAGCTGGCGCTGTTGGTGCGGCACTAGCGGCCGGGCCGCCGCCGCTGCGCAGCGCCTAACCTGGTATCATTCGGCGCGATGAAGCCACAAGGCACGCAGTTATCGCTGTTCGAGACGCGCACCTCCAGCGACCCGTTCGCCGTTAGAGTCAGTGAGCGTGCGCGCCGGCTTACGGCGCGCGTGCACGTCGGCGGCCGCGTGGAGATCGTAGTTCCAGTCGGCGTCAACGCGCGCGTGGTACGCGATTTCGTGCAGCGCTTTACACCATGGATCGACCGCAAGGTTGCCGCCATGCAGTGTCATATGACGCCGAGCGCTCCGGTGCCGGAGACCATTGAGTTTGCCGTGACGGGCGAGAAGTTCCTGGTGGAATGGCGCCGCGGGGCCGCGCGCAGCACGCGGTGCGCCGCCGGCCTGATAACGGTGCAGGCGCCGGACGAGCGCAGTGCGCGGTTGCAACTGCGGGGCTGGCTCAAGCGCGCCGCCTATGAGCGGCTGGCGCCGCGTTTGCTGCAACTCGCGGACGAATTGAATTATTCCGTCTCGCGGGTGTCCATTCGTTGCCAACGAACCCGCTGGGGCAGCTGCTCGACTCGCGGCACGCTGAGCTTGAATTGTTCCTTGGTATTCCTAAATTGGGACATCGTGCGCTATTTGTTCGTCCATGAGCTGGCACATACCAAGCATATGAATCATTCGGCGAGCTTTTGGCGCCTGGTCGAGAAGATAGAACCCGACTACCGGCGCCTGGACCGCGAGCTGCTGGCGGGCTGGCGCACCGTGCCCGCCTGGGTTTTCAAGAACTGACCCATGGAGGAGACCACGCCTACTGCCAAGCCTTTCGTCGACTTGAGCGACGAGCAGGTGCACTGGGACTTGAGCGAGTCCTTGAGCTATTCGCAGTACCTCAATCTCGACAAGCTGCTGAACGCCCAGCATCCCTTGTCGTACCAGCATGACGAAATGCTGTTCATCATCATTCACCAGGTTTCCGAACTGTGGATGAAGTTATGCCTGCATGAACTCGGCGCGACGGTCGATTGCGTGCGGCGCGACGATTTGGGCCCGACTTTCAAGATGCTGGCGCGCGTCTCGACGATTCAGCAGCAATTGCTCCAGTCCTGGGATGTGCTGGCGACGATTACGCCGTACGATTATTCCGCCTTCCGCAATACCCTGGGCAAGTCCTCGGGCTTTCAATCACCGCAGTATCGAATGTTGGAGTTTCTCATCGGCAATAAGAACGCCGATACCATCAAGGTGTTTCGCGGCGATCCGGAAGTCTACGAGACGCTCGATCGGGCGTTGCGGGCACCGAGTCTGTACGACGAGGTGTTGCGCCTCTTGAGCCGGCGGGGACTGGACGTGCCGCCCG
>JAYTXS010000477.1:0-5914 GCA_043742845.1 Gammaproteobacteria bacterium | reverse complement strand
AAGTGATCGAAGCGCGCGCCGTAGTTGAGCGTAAAACCAGCCACCACCTTCCATTCGTCCTGTAGGTAGACGCTCTGGATCCACTCGCTTCGTGTGCTGTTGTCGAGGATCGACACGGGCATATCGTTCAGAGGTATTCCGGCATTGTCGGTCAACAAAACTTCCGACGTGGTATCGCTGACTGAATGATCGGTCTGCAGGTAGAAGCCCGCCCTGATCGTGTGACTGTCATTCAGGCGGTACGCCGCATCGGATTGTGCGGCGTAGGCCATATTCTGCTTGAATGCATGCTGTGCCAGGCCGTCATACAGCAAGTCGCCCAAGACATCGGGCACGAAAGCCAGACTCGAATAGCGCGCAATGAACGAGGTCTGCAAGTCGAGTGCGCCGGCCGAATGCTGCCAGCTCAAGGCACCGAACTGGGTCACCTCGCGCTGATTTTCATCGAGATTGCGGCTGGGATACTCGGTCTCACCGTCAACGGTCAACCCCAAGGAAGGCTGCAGGCCACTCTGGTTTGGAATCTGGAATCGGCCCACCGAGCTCCCGACAATGAGCGCGACCCGGTTTTCATCGTTCAATATGTTTTCGAAATAACCGAAGCCGTGGTACTGCTTGGTGTGGTCGTGGATCGGATTCGAGCTGCCGTCAGGCGACTCGATCCCTAAGTCGCTGCGCAGGAAATCGCCCGACACGAAGTAGCTGAAGGAGCCCGCGCCGCCGCCATAGTTGACGCTGGGCTGCACGGTTCCATGACTGCCGGCATAGATGCCCAACGCACCGCCCGGTATTTCGATGCCGCTCTTGGTGGTGATGTCGATGATGCCTGCGGTGCGCAAACCGTATTCGGCCGGAAGTGCGCCGGTGATCAAGCTCATCGATGAAATGAGGCGTGGATCGAGCGATTGGCCGAACACGCTGATGCCCTCCGGCAGGATGATGCCATTGAGCCGATATTGCAGTCCGTTGTGTTCGCCGCGAACGTGGAATTGGCCGAAGGAATCCTGCGCGACTTCGGGCGCCTGCATGATCACCTGATTGAGCAGTGTGTTGTCGCCGCCGGGTGTCGCCGCCACCGCCGCCGCGTCGATGGTATAGGTCGAGGCACCGGTTTGAGTCTGAATCCGCAAACGCCCTTCGTCCAAGTGTTGGGCCGTCACCACGATGGCCGGCAAGCTGGAGGCGTCGGACGTGTCGGGAGTGTCTGCAAAGCTTACTGAAGCGTTCGCGACGAATGCCAGCGCAGCAGCCGCACGCGCGGCCGCACTGCATGGGAATCTGGACATGGGATGTCTCCGCAAAAACTGAATTAACCAAGGAGCCGCTGCCGATTGCTCGGGCGGCTTTGACTTCAAAGGTCGTTTTCAGTTTTAGACGGGCGGGCCGCGGGCGCGCGGGCTGGGAACCGCAGCATCGATCACCGCATAGAGCGGTTCCGCGCTTAAAGTCAGCGCGCTGCGAACCAGTAGAGGGAGGTGGAACGAGTGGCTAAAGGCAGGAGTGTTGACTTGCGCGAACGCCGGACACTGCGCGCAAGTCGTATCGGTGACGCCGGCGACGACTTTCGCATTGACACCGTAGGCGCCGGTGACGTGGCCGAGTTCATGAACCACGGCACCCTGCTGCGCCGTGATCAGCAGCAGTAACAGACCCAGCCGTTTAAACAAGTGTCTCGTACCGTTCATATGCTAACAGAACCCCTCATCGATTTCAGCAGGTCACGTTATGGGGCAAATTTATCGGACTGATACACCACGCGCCCACCAACCACGGTCTGTAGGACCTTGATGTCGGCAATTTGTTCCGCAGGAACGTCCAGGAAATTGCGATCGAGGACGATCAGATCCGCGAGCTTGCCCACTTCGAGCGAACCGGTCGATTGATCCTGATGCAATTCGTAAGACGAATTCATGGTGATCGCCCGCAGCACTGCAGCGCGCGACAAACCCTTATCCTCGCTCAAGCGCCCGGCGTACTTGTGATCGGGCTGAGGCGCATTGGTGCGCGTCACCCCTACCTTGAGCGCAAACCACTCATCGAGAGGATCCACCGGCCAATCACTGCCGTAGGCAATCCGCGCCCCGGCCGCCGCCAGAAATCCGGCCGGTTCCATGTATTTGAAGCGCGCAGGCCCCAAGTATTGCTGCGCGCCCTCCATGGTATCCGGAGCCTGTTTCTCCCACTGAAACGACAGCACGGGAATCACATTGAGTTGCTGGTAGCGCGCAAAATCCGCCGGATCGACGATCTCGTTATGTGCGATGGCGGCGCGAATATCGCGATCCGGAAACTGCCGCCGCAATACTGCGATGCCGTCCAGCCCCTCGCGCACCGCGCGATCGCCGTCCGCATGCATGTGCGGCTCGAAGCCGGCGCCCGCCACTTCGATCAACAGCGCGCCCAAGACCGGCGCCGGAAAGTACACATCCGGTCCGCGGCTCGCGGACGGCGCCCAGTGCGGGTTGCCCAAAGCGCCCTGCAGACTCAGGTACGGCGTCAACATGGCGCCCGTACTGGCGGGCGCCGTAATCACACCATCGAGAAATAATTTCACGTTGCGGACCGTCAACTTAGGCTCGCCTACGATCTCACCCTGATCGTAACGCTGCGCCAGAGACTTCACCATGGCCACAGCGTGCTTGGGATCGCGGCCCTGAGGCGGCGTAATCAGCACGGCGAAATGCGCGCGCGCCGTGAGTTTTCCCGCGCTTTGCACGGCGGCAAAGGCTTCGAGCGATGGCGCTTCGGCGGCTGCGTCTAAGAATGTCGTCACGCCCTGCTTACGCAGCGCATCCAGCGCAGCCTTCGCCGCTTTGACGTTGTCGGCGGAAGTCGCCGCCGGGATGTGCTTGGCCGCAATATCCTGTGCCGCATCCTCCAGAATTCCCGTCGGATTGCCCGTGGCATCGCGCCCTACCTTGCCGCCAAGCGGGTCCATGCTCTTGGCGGTGAGGCCCGCGATCTTCAGTGCCCGCGAATTCACCAATGATGTATGACCGAAGGACGACGCGACCAAGATCGGACGCTTGCTCTTAAGTGCATCCAGGGTCGCGCTGTTCGTGGCGACTCCTGCCGGGACCATTCCCTCTTGAAACCAATTCACCACTTCGAGCCAGGCATCTGGTTCGCGCGTCCGTGTCTCATCGAGGCAGGCCTGAATCCTCGCCTGTAACTGCGCGATGCTCAGCTGCTCGTAATTCAAACTGCATTTAAGAAGCGCAGCTCCGCCTTGCAGCGGATGCGAGTGCCCATCGACCAATCCGGGCATCAGCATCCGGCCGCGCAAATCGATCACCTGGGTATGCGGACCGATGAATGGCGCCGCCCCGGCGTCGGTGCCGACATAGGCAATGCGACCCGCGCGGACCGCGAGAGCCGTTTGCACACTGTCGTGTGCATCCACGGTGTACACCACGCCATGCTCATACACCGTGTCCGCCAACTCCGTCGTTGCAAGGGGTGTCTCTGAGGCCTGCGCGGCAACAGCCGCAGCGGCAACGGCAACGGCAACGGCAACGGCCGCCGCGCGAAATACTTCAAACCGCATCGAGTGCTGCTCCCAAGTCCGCAATGAGATCATCCGCATCTTCGATGCCGACCGAGATTCTGATCAAACCATCCGAAATGCCGATGCGATCGCGGGTGGCCTTCAAGATTCCTGAATGAGTGGTGCTTGCAGGGTGCGAAATAAGGGTTTCGGTTCCGCCGAGGCTCACGGCCAACTTGATCACCTGCAGAGCATCGAGCAGGCGAAATGCCTGAGCTTCGCCGCCCTTGACCGTAAATCCGAAAGTAGAACCCGGGCTTTGGCACTGCCGCCGGAACACCGGATAGCGCGGATCGTTTTCCTGCAAGAACCCAAGATAGTTGACGCTCGCGATCTTGAGGTGGCCGCGCAGGAACTCCGCCACCAACGCGGCGTTCTCCGCAGACTTACGCATGCGCAGCGACAGCGTCTCCATCGAGCGCATGATCATCCACGCCGTATTGGGATCGAGCTGCGTGCCGAGCGCACCGCGCAGCTTCTTCACCGGGCCCACGGCCTCGCGTGAGCCGACCACACCACCCGCCACCAGGTCGGAATGACCACCCACATACTTGGTCAGCGAATACATCACGAGGTCCGCGCCGAAGCCGAGGGGTCGTTGAAAAACCGGTCCGAGAAAGGTGTTGTCGACCGCCACGGGCGGCCGCCCACCGCTCTGCCGCGCACCGATTTGCGTGGAGATTTCCCGCATCAACTCGAGGTCAACCAGGCTGTTGGTGGGATTCGCCGGCGTCTCAACCAACACCAGACACACCCTGCCGCCGCTTGTCGCAGCACGCTTGGACGCCTGCTCGGCCGCCTCGGTCACCGCACGTCTGTCATGCCCCTGAGTGAAACTGACCGCACTTACGCCGAACGCGGGCAGTGTCTTTTCAATCAGGGTCTCTGTGCCGCCGTACAAAGGCTGGCTCATGAGAATGACGTCGCCGGGCCGCACATGCGTCCAGATCACAGTAGAAATAGCCGACATGCCGCTGGAGAACACGGCCGCCGTTTCGCCCTCCTCCCACAATGCCAGGCGATCCTCGAGCACTTCGAGGTTGGGGTTATTGAACCGCGAATAAACGAGACCGGACGCCTGGCCTGCAACCGGCTCGCGCCGCCCAGACGTGAAATCGAAGAAATCCTTGCCGTCCTGAGCGGTCTTGAAGACGAACGTCGAGGTTAGGAAGATCGGCGGCTTGAGCGAGCCTTCCGATAAGCTCGGATCATAGCCATAACCCATCATCTGGGTTTCAGGCTTGAGCACGTGTTTGCCGATTTTGCGCTTATGATACGTGTCGTAACTCACGCTGCACCTCAACCCTGGTCGTTTTTCTGATGCGCAATATAACCTGTCCGCCGGATGGGGTGGAATGAATCAACCATGTTGCTAGCAATCATCGCCGCAGCGGCGTTCCTCAGCACTTTTCTCGGCGGTCTGCTGGCCCTCAAGTTGCGCGACAAGTTGCACCTGATACTGGGATTCAGCGCCGGCGCGGTCATCGGCGTCGCCTTTTTCGATCTGCTGCCGGAGGCGATCAATTTCGGCGAGGAATTTCATAGCCCATCGGTCATTTTGTCCTTCGCGGCACTCGGGTTTCTCTCCTACCTGATATTGGATCGAATATGGCTGATTCACGGCGAGCCGGCCCCGAGAGGTCCGCTGGCGGCTGTTGTGCTGTGCATCCACAGCCTGCTGGACGGCGCAGCCATCGGGCTCGCATTCCAGGCATCGCACGAAGTGGGAATCGTGATTGCGATCGCAGTACTCACCCACGATTTCTCCGACGGCATCAACACCATGAACATCGTGCTCAAGAACGGCGGCGATCGATCACGCGCCTTTCGCTGGCTGCTAGTGGACGCGATTGCGCCGGTGCTCGGTGTGGCATCTACATTCGTATTTACGCTGCCCGGCGAGGCCTTCGGCACGGCACTCGCACTATTCGCTGGATTTTTCTTGTACATCGGCGCCAGCGATCTGATCCCGGAGAGTTACCACGCGCATCCGAAATTTCTCACCACTGCCATGACATTGGCGGGCGCCGCCGTCTTGTATGTCGCGATCACCCTCATCGGGTGATCAATGACCTAATCGGGCAGTAACTGCGGTGCCGTGACCCGGCTGGTCGCCGCACTGCCGGCCGATGCCGCCATGATGCACGCAATCGCCACCCATTGAACCCAACTTAGACGCTCGGCAAGAAAACATAGCCCCGACAAGGCTCCGAGCGCCGGGTCCAAGCTCATGAGTACGCCCACGGTGCGGGTCGGTAACTTGGACATGGCCATCATTTCGAGCGAATACGGCAGAGCGCTCGACAGCAACGCCACGGCCAGCGCGGCCGGTAAAATCGCCGCTGAGAACATTTGCGCGCCAACCTG
>JAYTXS010000476.1:0-1807 GCA_043742845.1 Gammaproteobacteria bacterium | reverse complement strand
GGCGGTGTGTGCTCCCAGTTTGTCTACCCAGGATTCGACTTCGGCGGGGTCGAAGGTTTCCTTTTCCATGAGATCGATGCTCTGGTTGACCATGGACATCTCGCCGCGGCCGAGATGGTCGGGTTCGTTGAATCGGGAGGAGTAGTTCTTGGAGGCGACGACAACGCCGCACAGGACTTGCACTTGCTCACCGGAGTCGCGGGCGTAGGCGGTGATGCGAAGTTCAGCGTTGCCTTTGATGGTGAGCTTGAACAGGCGCGAGGTGAGCGTCATTGGGCCGGTGCCGGCGGGGACCCTCAGATAGGCGTCGCCATTCAAGGCGAGGCTGCGGGGATGAGGGAACGAGGCGGCGGGTTGGATGCGGCTGTCGGAAAAATAGAATAATTCGGTGCCGTCGCCGAGGCGGCGATGTAGTGCGGTCGGCGTGCGTTGGAAATACCAATAGCTTGCCGCGATGGCGATTAGCAGCAGGGCTGCCGCGAGCAGCGGGAATCGAAGGCGACGCAGCTCGAAACGTCGACGTGTGGTCACGCGCTCACACCTCCAGCCGGTCCCCGGGCCGTGCCACCAGCGCATACAGGGCCGGCATCAGGAACACGCTGATCAGCAGCCGGGTGAACAGGCCGCTGACGATGACCAGGGCAAAGGGCCGTTGAGAATCCGTGCCTACACCGGTGGCGAGCGCCACCGGTAACAAGCCTAGGGCCGCCACCAGCGCGGTCATCATGATAGGGCGCAGCCGCAGAATCGCAGCGTCTCGAATGGCTGCATCGAGTGAGACGCCGTCGCGGCGCAGCTCGTTGACATAGGAGATGTACACCACCGCGGTCTGCACCGAGACGCCGAACAAGGCCAGAAATCCGATGCCGGAGGACACCGAGAATGGTGTGCCGGTGATCCAAAGGGCGACAAGGCCGCCCACCGGCGCTGACAACACCACGCCGAGCACGGTAATGAACGGAAATTTGAAATTGCTGTACAGCGCGAACAGCAGCATGAAAATCAAGAACAGTGTCAGCGGCAGAATCACGCTCAGCTGCTGCCGCGAGGCGGTGTATTCCGTGTACTCACCTCCCCAATCCAGCCGATAGCCTTGCGGCAAGGTGATCTTCTTGTTCACTTGCTGCATGGCATCGCCCACCGCACCCGCCAGATCGCGACCCTCGACCGAGAATTGGACGCCGATGTAGCGTGAATTATCCTGCCGGTAAATGAAGGAGGCTCCGTTCGCCACATCGGTGTCCGCGAATTCACGCAGAGGAATCTGCGCTCCCGCCGGGGTGGCGACCAGGATATTGCCGATCTCTTCGGGGTTGTCGCGATACTGTTGTTCGAGGCGCACGACGAGATCGAATTCTTTCTCTTGTTGCACCACCTGGGTGGCGACATCGCCGCCGATGGCCGTCTGGATCAGGCCGTTGATGTCGGCGACATTCAGTCCATAACGAGCGATTTTTGCGCGGTTGATTTTGATGGTGAGGCTCGGCTGGCCGAGCTCCTGCACCAGGGTCACCGCAGTAATGCCGCGAACGCGCTTCAAGACCTGCTTGATGGCCTTGCCCTTTTTCTGCAAAGTATCCAGATCGGAGCCGAAGACCTTGACGGCGAGTGCGCTCTTTAGCCCCGTTTCCGCTTCGTCCACGGCATCTTCCGCCGGCTGCGTGTAGTTGAAATTGATTCCGGGAAATACGCTGAGTTTCTGGTTGACGGCCTCGATCAGCCCGGCCTTGTTGCGATACGAACCGTTCCACTGCGAGTAGGGTTTAAGGTCCACATAGAATTCGACATTGAAAAAACCTGTGGGATT
>JAYTXS010000475.1:0-4271 GCA_043742845.1 Gammaproteobacteria bacterium | reverse complement strand
GTGCCCCAGGAGCCGGCGCCGATCACCGTCATCGGTTCTGCGCGCTGTCCGGGCATCGTCTCCCTCGTGACCGTTCGGTCTAGTTGACCAGACTCGATTGCGGGACTTCCGACGCCTGCGCGAACAGCACGTCGAAATTCACCAGGGGCAGCAGGAAATTCGGGAAGCCGCCCTTGACGATCAAATCCGAAATCACCTCGCGCGCGTAGGGAAACAGCACGCTGGGACAGAAGCTGCCGATCAGACGTTTCATATCGTCGACCGACGCCCCGGTGATGGAGAACACTCCTGCCTGCTTGACCTCGACCAAGTACAGCGTCGCCTCGCCCTGCTTCGCCTCGAGAGTGATGGTGAGGAGCACCTCGCGCACATCCGCCGCGAGTTCCTCCGCCGACGTATTCATGTTGAGTTGAAACTTCGGCTCCCATGCCTGGTTGTTCGGCAGGCGCGGCCCATTCGGCGATTCGTAAGAACAGTCCTTCAAGTAGACGCTTTGCAGGCTCACCTGAACGCCGCCAATATTTGCTTCCGGGCCCGCAGTACTAACCTCGTTCATCATTCCCCCTGAATTAAGCGATCGAGCTCGCCGCTGCGATCGAGTTCGATAAGATCGTCGCAACCGCCGACATGCTTGTCGCCGATAAAAATCTGCGGAACCGTGCGCCGGCTGCTGCGCGCGCTCATTTCCTCGCGCAAGTTAGGCTCATCTTCGACGTTGATTTCACTGAAAACCACATTCTTCTGGGTCAACAGCTGTTTGGCCCGCTGACAATAGGGACACCAGTGCGACGTGTACACCGTCACGGCGGGCTGAGTCACTTCGAGCTTCCCTTGCCCCCGGGCGTCTTCGCCAAAGGTAAATTGTCCTTCAACCAGGCATTCAAGCCGCCCTGCAGATTGAACACCTTGGTGAAACCGAGCTTGGTCAGAGTGCGTGCGCCGCTCGCGCCGGTGGTGCCGGTCTCGTCATAGGTGATCACGTTCTTGTCGCGCCACTTCTTCAAGCTCTCGGCTTGGGCAGCGAGTTCTACGAGGGGCACATTGCGCGCGTCGCCGATGTGGCCGGCGTCGTACAATTCCTTGCCACGCAGGTCGAGCACCAGCGCGCCCTGATTCATGAGCCGCACGGCTTGCATCGCGGTCAACGCCGCAAACGCCTGCATGCGCTCGCGAATCTCATAGAAAGCCACGGCGGCGGCGGCCACGACGGCGGCGGTGGCTAGGTAAGGGTGATGGCCAATGAACTCAAACAGTCGCTGCATGCGGCTCACACCGGGTTTTTCGGGCCGCCAAGTATAGCAGCGGGCTCAAGGCTTGTATGCTTGGGACGCTTAACATGAAACCCGCCTGTCACAGAAGCCTTAGGGATTTATGCGTCGCCTTCCTGGCGGGCGCCCTGCTTTGCGCCTCTGCCGCGGCGGCTCCGGCCGAGCCCGCCGACTCCGCACAAGCCAAGGCCAAACTCGCCTCCGTGCGCGCGCGCATCGCGGCGCTCACCAGCCGTCTCGGCGATGAGCTCAAGCAACGCAGTGCCTTGAGTGCACGCCTGCGTGATTCGGAAATGATCATTACGACGAAGCGTCGGCAGGTCGATGCCTTGCGCGCGGCGCAAACAGTAGCCGAGCGGCGCCGCTTTGAATTGCGCAGTGAACATAACCGTGAGCAGGAAGCGCTCAAGTCGGAACGCGAGTCTTTGGCGGCGCTGTCGAGGGCCGCCTTCATGACAGGCCCCGAGGAACAGCTCAAGCTGTTGCTCAACCAGGACAGCCCGTCCGGCCTCGGCCGGACGCTCACCTACTACCGATACTTCGCCGCTGCGCGCAGCAGCAAGATTGATGAAATCGAAGTCCATGTAAACCGCCTGCAACAGCTGGTCGCGGAAATCGATCTTCAGAATGCACGGCTCAAAGCGCTGGAGGGCGATGCCAGCCGCGAGATGGCCGGCTTGGAACGCGCCCGCGCCGATCGAACCGACGCTCTCTCGGCGCTGACCCGGCAGGTGTCCAACGGCAATCAACAGCTGGCTGATCTTAAGCGCGAGGAAGCGGCGGTGGAGTCGCTGGTGGCGGATCTGGCGCGGGTTCTGCAGGATTTTCCGGTCGATCCCTCTCAGAGCTTCGAGCGGATGCGCGGCAAATTGCCTTGGCCGGTGCTCGGGAAGGTGACTGCGCGCTATCAGGAACAACAATCACGTTCCTCGCCCGGGGTGCGCTGGAACGGCGAAATGATAGAGGCGCAGCGCGGCGCGAAGGTGCGCGCGCCGTACTTCGGCCGCGTGGTGTATGCCGATTGGTTGCAGGGCTTGGGACTGCTGCTCATCATTGGTCACAGCGGCGGCTACATGACGCTGTATGGCCACGCGGAGGTGCTCTACAAATCGGTCGGTGACTGGGTGGCGCCGGGCGATGTGATAGCCGCTTTGAGCGACGCCGGTGCCGCCGCCCCGCAGTTGTACTTTGAAATTCGTGCCGGGCGCAAAACCGTGGACCCCAAGGCGTGGCTCAAGACCAATCCATGAGCGGCTGGCGGCGCGTCGCCGCCGCACGTATGCTGCGCGGCGTAATGGTCAAGAAATCCCGTCATTTCGTGTGGCTGGCGCTGGGCGCCGCAGCGGGCTTGTCGATTGGGCTGGCGGGTGCGGCGGCACCCGTTGCAGCGGCACCCGATGCGGCGCGGCCCGATGCGGCGGCGGCCGACAAGCGGGCGGCAAAGCCCGACCTGCCTTGGGCCGATGCGCATACGCTGGCCGACGTGCTGGAGCGCGTGAAGCACGACTACGTGAATCCGGTGGACGATCATCAACTATTGCAGGCGGCCATCCGCGGCATGGTGTCCTCGCTGGATCCGTATTCGGCGTATCTCGACGGGGACGAATACGATGAGGTGAAGATCTCGAGTTCCGGCCAGTACTCCGGAGTCGGTATCGAAGTGTCGATGGAGGACGACGAGGTGGTGGTGGTGTCGCCTTTCGAAGGCTCGCCCGCGGCCGTGGCAGGAATTCGTTCCGGCGACGTCATCGCGACCATCGACGGCATTGCCGTGAACACGACTGCTTTATCGGACACCATCGGACGCATGCGCGGCAAGGAAGGCACGACGGTCAAAATAGGCATCTTGCGCGCAGGCAATGCCGAGCCGCTGCAATTCACGCTGAAGCGCTCGCGCGTGGAATTGCACAGTGTCAAGGCCGAGCTGCTCGAGCCCGGCATGGCCTACGTGCGAATTTCTCAGTTCAGTGAAACCACGGGCGATGATCTCGACGCCGCGCTCAAGGACTTGCGCAAGCGCAACGGCACGCCCCTCAAGGGCTTGGTGCTCGATTTGCGCAACAATCCGGGCGGCGTGCTCGAGGCGGCCGTTGCCGTGTCCGATGAGTTTCTCAATTCAGGGGTCATCGTGGCGGCCAAGGGGCGCACCCCGGAGTCGAAATTCGAAATGAATGCGACGCCGGGAGACGCCATGAACGGCGCGCCCATCGTCATCCTGGTCAATGGCGGATCGGCCTCAGCGGCGGAAATCGTTGCCGGTGCGCTGAAGGACAATCATCGCGCAAAACTCATGGGTCGCACCACCTTTGGCAAGGGTTCGGTGCAGACCGTCATTCCGCTGTCCGGTGATAGCGCGGTGAAGCTCACGACCTCGCTCTACTACACTCCGTCGGGCGTCTCCATTAATCACCGCGGCATTGCGCCCGACATTGAATTGGAGCGCGATCCGAAGCCACCGGGCATTGCGCTGCCGCCCGACGCACCGCTGCTGCAGCGAGACCCCGAGGTCAAACGCGCCCTTCAGGAATTGAAAGTACCCACTATCGGCGGCAGCGGCTCGGTCAGTGCATCGGCGCGGCTGCCGGCGGCGGCTCCGCTACCTGGCGCAGCGCGCATACCTTAAGCCTCGTGCGCAGCACCCGATCCATAGAAATCCTCTGTCTGGCGCTCGCCGCTCTGGTGCTGGTCTGGTCGCGAGCGCTGGCCAGCCAACTATGGCCGGTGCTCGGGTTGCTCGCCGCCTTCGTCGTCGCCATCGTGTCGTTTCGGGCCGGCCGCTTCTTTCCGGGCGGCACCCGCACGCGGTTGCTCATCGAGTCTTGGTCCATGGTGCTGTTCGTCACCGGCGTACTGTGGTTCACCGGCAAGAGCGCCAGTCCCCTGCTGAATCTCTACCTACTGCCCATCATCCTGAGCGCATTGACACTCGGCCGCCTGGTAACTCTGCTGCAGGTGGGGGTGATCGCGATATTCCACGTGTTGTTGGCGGCCGCGACTCCCGGC
>JAYTXS010000474.1:0-4619 GCA_043742845.1 Gammaproteobacteria bacterium | reverse complement strand
CTCCGGTAGTGACGCAGCACCCAGTGCCATGCCGGCGCCATACACAAAGTCACGGCGCGTGATTGAAGTTGTCTTTCGTCTCGGCATTGAACTCATCCTTCTCAGCAACGCGGGAAGATACGGGCCCAAATGGTCGCAGCGAAGTTGTTGCGTTGCAACGCTTTTTATTGGGAACTGCGTATCATGAGCTCGCGAGTCGAGACCGGCGTGCAGATCGGACGAACGTACGATTCAGCTTAATCATCGAGCGGGAGAGATGACACCTGGGCCCGAAATGCGGCTCCCTAGAAAAATCACGGTTGCGCTGGGCTCCGCGCGCAAGGCTAAGGTGCGCTAAGCATTGTATGGATGCGCCGGCGGGGCCTTGTTGGCCCATTCGTCATGCTGCGGGCCGCACAAGCCAGATGGCGGCGTGCAACAATTACTATGGGAATAACATCGAATGGGGAAAGAGATGTCCAGCTTCCTGGGTACGGGTCGAACTTGCCTTGTCTTCTTGGTGTGTGGCTGGTTGAGTGCCTGCGGAGGCGGGGGAAGCACCCCGATGTTGCCAGCAAGCTTGTCGGTGCCGTCGGCGACGGTTTCCGTCAAGGCAACTTCGGCTGATACCGCCCCGACCACGCAGGTTCAGGCGACAGTCTCGAATCCGGGATCTGCCCAGTATTTTTTCTCGAAAGCGTTCACGACCAATGGCCTCGCCTCGGTGACCGCAACGACCACCAGCAGTTCGGTTGCCTTCGCCCTGCAATTCAAGACCCCGTCCGCCCTGGCGCCGGGCACTTACAGCGACACGCTCACCATCGAGGCTTGCGAGGACAGCGCCTGTCAGAGGCCGATTCAGGGCAGTCCGGCGACCGTTAACATCCAGTTCGTCGTGAGCGAGGCAGCAGGTGCGGCTCCGCAGTTGAGTACCTTGGGACCCAATGCCGTCGTTGCAGGCGGCACGGCTTTCAGACTCGTTGTGGCCGGCTCGCACTTCGATTCGACGTCGGTCATTCAGTGGAACGGCGCGCAGCGGTTAATCGACATGTTCTCCCCGTCGCTCTTGGTCGCCTCCATCAGCGCCTCGGACATTGCCGCGAGCGGCAGCGTCGCGGTGACGGTTGCCAATGTCGAGCAAACAGGCACGACGGTGTCGAATGCGTTGGTCCTGTCGATTGCTGCCAGCGTGCAGCCGACGCTCGTGCTATCGACGAAGGCCTTGAGTGCTTCTTTCGACACCTCGCTGGGCGGCGGAGCCATCCTCTATAATCCCGTGGCGGTCGCGGTCAACGGGTCGACGAGCGGAACTTACTTTTATTCGATTTCCGTCAGCGGCAGCGCCGTGGGCGGGGTCGTCATCAACGGCCCGACGGGGCTGACCTCGGGCACCACCGTTCCCGCGGGACCGGCCGCGAATCGCATCACTGGAGAACCGAGTCCGGGCATTGGCCAGAACATTACGGGTACGTTCACCGGACCGACCACCTTCTTCAATCAGGTTGATTTCGTCGGTGCGGCGACGCTCGGTGCAGGAACCTATACCGATACCATCATCGTGAATGTCTGTACGGACGCGCAATGCACCAAGCCGGTCGCCGGCAGCCCGCAGGCGATCGCGGTCACGTATACGGTCACGGGCAATCCGATTCCGAACGCGCAGTTCAGCATCCCGGGTGGCGCTATGGTGCTCGAGGCGCCCACCTCCGGCACCGCGCCGAAGGGCACGATGGTGATCTCCGCCAACGGCCTGCCGCCGTACGGCGCTTACATCTTCCCGACCGTCGTTACAGGAGCCGCTCTGGTCAGCGCCACCGTGCAATCGGATCTTAACGGCACCGCCACTCTCACCATCACGGGCAAACCTCCCGCAACGCTCGGCTCCGGAATCTACACCGACAGCGTGCAACTCAAGATCTGCTTCGACAGCGGCTGCACCAAGCTTGGCACACCAACGCCTTTGAACATTCAGGTGACCTACGTTGTGGATGCATCTGCGGGCGTCGATTTTACGCAGGCGAGCATACCGGTGGAGGTATCCGACATGGCTTGGAATGCCGCGCGCGGGCGGATCTATGCCACCGCCAATTCGGACACCGGCGGTGTTTCTCAATCCATGCTCGTAATCAATCCCGCAACCGCCAGCATCGAACAGACCGTTTCCCTCGGGCAAGGCACCGACCCCACTTCGATCGCCGTCTCCGACGACGGTCACTACGCGTACATCATTGATTCCATTTCGAACCAAGTGCTGCAGGTTGATCTCGGAACGCTCACGGTCGCGGAGCGCATCCAGATCTCGACGAGTGCGGAAAGACTCAAGGTCGTGCCGGGTCAGCCCACCTCATTCGCCGTGCAGAGTTACAACAACTACACGACGATGCTCATCTACGACGCGACGACCGCGCGACCCCAGACTTTTTCCACAGGTTCGCTGGAAGCGAATCTTCTCTACACCTTCGGGGCCGATGCGAGCACGGTTTACGCCTATGAAGTCTCGGCGACCGCTCCGACGATGTACCAACTGGCGGTATCGAATAACGGCGTTGCCATGACCAAGCAGACCGCCAACGTCGATATCATCCTGGGCAACAACGACGATTTCTCGTACGCGGGTAACCTTGTCTATTCGCTCACGGGTTCCGTTTACGACCCCTCGACTCAGACCGTGAAAGCACCTTTCAGCATGCTTCTCACTTCGCCATACGGCGGAACTTCACATAGCTACTCGTTTGCGATTGATGCTTCGCTGAACCGTGCGTATTTTATGACCGACGACAATCCAAGTACTACGACGCAACTAATGACGCTGGAGGGATTCAATTTGACCACTCAGGTACCGATCTGTGTGGCCCGGTTTCCGGCATCGAATCCGGCCGGAGGCCGGCTGATCCGGTGGGGTACCAACGGAATCGCCTTTGTCGGCGGCAATGCGGCGGCCTCGCCGAGCATCAACCTGATTTCGGGCACGCTGATCAGCCGTTGAACATAGGGGCGCATTGTTGACAGCGTTGGCCAATGGAGTTGACCTGGTTTGGTGGGCACCCCAATGTAAGTTTCGAGGTGTTCACGATCGGCGAGATCCCGCCAGGTTTGAGAGGGCGAACTCTCTCAACGCTACAAGGAGAACCCCGGATAGACGAAGGCGCCGCGAATGGTCTCGGCGTCGCTTTCGGATACACCGCTGGCGCGCAAGGTCTCGTACCACGTCGCCGCGACTTGCGCCTTCATGTTGTTGACGATCTTTTCCGCTTCGTCCTTCTCGAGCAAGAAGCGCGCATGCTGCGAGAGTATGTTCTTCGCATTGGCATAGCGGCCCATGTCGCCGCAGTCCAAGGCAAGGTCGCGGCGTTCTATGCACACAGGCACTGATGGCGTGAGGTCATAGGCGGGCGAGAGATTCCAGTGCTTTTCCTTCGCCATTACCGCGTGATTGCGCGGGTGATCGTCGAGATTCGAGATGAGCGAGTTGAAGCAGATTCGGCGGAACAGTTCGCGGGCATCTTTCTTGGCATCCTCGACAATCCGGCGCAGTTCTTCGACCAAAATCACGTAGGACCAGTTCTGTCTCGCTTCTGTTGCTTCATCGGCGCGCAGGATCGTCAGGCCGCTGACCATGCGCGAGCGAGTATAACCTTTCGTAGTTTTTTCCCGGTCGAAGCGCTTGACGAGCAGCACATCCTTGCCGCCGACCGCCTCCATCCTGCTTTCTGCGGTCTTAATTTCGCATTCGCGAGCCAGCCGCAGCATGGCGTGCTCGACCCGGGTATTGTTCCAGCGATCGTCGTCGCGATTGAATTTTGCTACCCAAAGGCCATCATCGTCCTGCACTACGGCCTTCGGGCGAGCGCCGCCCATCGACGTGCCGAGCAACATTAGGTCCTGGACCTGCTGCGCGTGGGGATCGTTTGGGATCTGATCCTTGACCAGAGCTTCGGCCAGGCCCTGGAGTTTCTCGAGATCGATCGTTTTGTTGAATTTCCGTTGCGGGACGGGCGGGATGTTGTTGCGCCCAAACGCAAGAGCGCCTGCGCGGTCGTCGGGTGACTCCAGCAGGTAGTCCAGTTCACCGAGCTGGGCACGGCCTGCGTGCTTCTCGATCACGCGGCGGCCCCAGTAGTCGGGTCCAGCATCGCGCAGGGCTCCGAAGACGCCGTTTAATTTCGCAGTCTCGTAGGTCCGGGTCGAGAGGTTGAGTTCGACCGGATCGAACTCAACGGCGTCCTGGTTCTCCAGGTATGAGCGGCCGTAGACAAACCGCCCGAGGGCGTCGCCTCTGGCGTTTTTGTCCAGGACGAATCGGCCCGCCGTTACTGCCGATACCTGTCCCGGCAGCGTGATGTAGACGAAGCACTCGGAGGAGGACGCCTTAGAAATCACTGTCGAGCTCGCCACTCTTCCGGGCGCGGGCTTTCTCTTTGGGGGCGACCAGCGTCAGCCCCTCCTCATCTTTGGCAGGGTTTGCTACGTCGTTCAGTTGTGAAAGTAGGTCAAAGACCCACAGCAGAGCGACGTAGACACCAACGCCGGTTGAAGCCTTACCTTTTTCTGCATCCATGACGGCGCGCCGTCCTGTCCCTATCTTTTGGGCGACTTCATTAATCGTGAAATTCCGCCGGATTCGTGCCGTGCGAAGGCTT